>CAZHLB010000097.1:0-13392 GCA_964533005.1 uncultured Saprospiraceae bacterium | reverse complement strand
TTGAAAGTCAAAGGTTTGATATGGGCAATTAACCAATGGCTCCGTAGCAACGGGTATAAAACCCGTTGCTACGGAGCCATTGGTTAATTGCTCGATTTAAGAGGTTATTCTGTGGGTAATGGACAGGGTTTGAAACCCTGCCGACGTTTGCGCTGTCTCCATAGCTTTTTTCCCCTGCTTCTATGCCAGCAACCACCAACGACAAACGCCATCCATTGACTCGCGGCGGCAGCAGCCGCTCGCAGAGGGAACTGGCGTCCTTGTCGCCCGCCGCCGCCTCGCTCGACCCTCGCACCGAGATGGAGTTGCTGGATTTTGTGTTTCAACTTTCCAAAAGCGTCGTTTACCACCACGAAGATTTGCGCAAGAGCGATTGGCAGGATTTCTTCCGCTGGTCGCTGCCCGTCCAACTGGCGCTCATCGCCCGCTACGATTCGGCGGGGGCGGAAGCCATTTTTGAAAAGGCGCTCCAGCATTTCGAGTCCGGGCTGGACAAGTGCAACCTCCAGCCTTTGTTCGACGAGTTGATGAGCCTCGCCCGCACCGTCAACCGCTGGCACGTGACCTTGCCGGCGGAGGCGGCGCTGAAATCGGAGATTCAAAGCCTCATTTCCGAAGACCTGCGTTTCGCTTTTCAAAAGCTGCTCGACCTGGCTGCTGAAGCGCAACGGGCGGGCTTGGGCGTGTCGAAGTTTCAGCAGTTGCAGGCGTTTACCACCAATTCAGCCTGGCAGCTTTCACCATACGCACTTTTTGTTTCCCTGCCCACTTCGTCCTGCGGCAATGCCGGAACTTCCACGACTTTGCGAGGCTCGGAGCAGCGACGCAAACAAACGGTGGCGGAGCGGCTGAAAGAATTGCACCTGCTTTTCCTGGATGGCTTGAAACGGATTGCCAAAAGCGCCGCCGGTCATTTTTCCGCCAGACTGCAAGCGCCCGGCGACTTGCCGCCGCACGTGGGTCTGCTGCTGGCGTTCCTGCGCCTGTATCGCCTGGCGCAGGACGACCTCAACTTGCTCAGTGAGCGACACCTTTATTATTACTTCCGCACGGTGCTGGGTTTGAAGGAAAAAGACGCCGTGCCCGACATGGCTCACCTGGCTATCGAGTTGGACAAAAACGTGGCCCGCCACAAGCTCCCGGCGGGTTTCCAGTTCCAGGACGCCAAAGACGCCAACAAGGCGGACATTTTTTTCAAGCTGCTCGACGAGGCGATTTTCAGCCAAGCCGCCGTCGAAAACTTGCGCACGCTGTACCGCAAATCCAGACCTGACGCTGACCCCACATTGCACATTTGGGAAAGCCTGCACATCGCTCCCGTCGCCAATACGCAGGACAGCAAGGGCGAAAAATTTGAAGACCCGGCAGCGGCAAGCTGGAAAACGCTCGGTTTTTTCGAAGCGAAAAAATCGGGTATGCCACACGATTTTGCCAGGGTCGGCTTCCTCATCGCTTCGCCGACGCTGTTGCTGGATGAAGGGCATGGCACGGTGGATTTGACTTTCACCTTTGACAACCTCGCCGACCCCGGCGACTTGGCAGCTTTCGGCGGGCTGTTCAAGGTGGAGTATTCCGGCAAAAAAGGCTGGGAAACCGTCACGCCGACGTGGGATGCCAGCACTTTGGTTTTCTCTTTTACCGTGCCGCCCGACAAGCCGTTGACCTTCGCCGACCCGAAGGTGCTGGGCGAAGACTACGGCACGACCGACCCGTTGGTCAAATTCGTGCTAAACGACCTGGCGCCCAACATCGAAGGCTATCACAAATTGCTCGAAGGAAAGGCAGGCGTCACGGCGATAAAATTAGACGTGACGGCGAACAAGGTGCGCAAGCTCATCTTGCAAAACCAGGAGGGGGTGCTGGATGGGAACAAGCCGTTTTTGCCGTTCGGGAGTGTGCCGTTTGTGGGGTCGGCTTTTTTTGTGGGAAGCGAGGAGGCGTTTCGGAAAAAATTGACAGGCTTGACTTTGAACGCCACCTGGGCAAAATTGCCAATCGTCTCATTTGCAGCCCACTATGAAGCGTACAATGAGCCTGCCGTCCAAAATCCTTATTTCACTTTCGGTTCGAGGCTGCTTTCCGGCGGCATTTGGAATCCCGTCACGCCTTCCAGTACGAACCTTTTTGAAGGCGCTGAACCGAACCCGCCTTTGCCTGGCAAAACCATCGTCTATTCCGCTGGTTTGCCTGCCGTCGCCATCCTGGACGAACCTTTGACGCCTCTGACGCCCGACACGAAAAATGGCTTTTTGGAGCTGACGCTCGACCATGATTTCTTGCACTCTAAATACCCGACAGTGCTGACCGAACGAGCGCTCGCCATGAATTTTCCGGTGGCAAGCCAGGGCACTAAGGATACCATCAATGCTGTAATCCAAGCGCAAAGCGCCAGCTTCACGGAGTGCTCCAATAAGCTGGGAGCGGTGAAGACGGAAATTGACAATCAGCAATTAACCAACGTCTGCGACCTGACCGCTGTGGAAACCGTATTGGACAACCAAGTGACCGCCGGTTTCAGCGAATGTGCCAACAAGTTGAACGCCGTCAAAGATTTTGTCGACGACTTGTTCGAACCAAACCTCCCCAACGAACCCTACACCCCCCTCATCTCCGACTTCTTCCTCAGCTACACTGCCTCCTGCAAATGGACGCAAGACACCCCCGGCGACATCCAATTCCTGCACCTGCACCCCTTTGAGACAAGCAACTACGAAATGCCTGCTTTCCAAGCCGTCAATTCAATCAATCAAGTCCCGTTGCTGCCTGCTTTTCCCAACGAAGGCACGTTGTTCATCGGCATGAAAAACCTCGTGCCCGGCAGCAATCTCAGCCTGTTTTTTCAACTGGCGGAAGCCACCGCCGACCCCGACTTGCCCAAGCCCACCGTGCTTTGGCACTACCTGAAAAACAATGAATGGAAACAGCTCCTGCCGCTGACCCACGTGCAGGACGACACGAACGACCTGCTGCAATCGGGCATCGTGAAACTGAGCGTCCCTTTCGACATCTCGAATGCCGGCACTACCATTTTGCCGCCGCACCTGCATTGGCTGAAAGCCTCCCTGTCCGAAGGCAGCGCCGCCGTCAGCGAAGCCGTCGAGGTGCTAGCGCAAGGGATAAAAGTCATTTTCGACCCCACGCCCGAAAACGACCTGGAACGACTGGCAGAACCGCTCGAACCGAACAAAATCACCAAGCTGCCGGTCAACGACGCTGCGCTGAAAAAAGTCAGCCAGCCCTACCAGACTTTCGGCGGCATGCCCAGGGAAGTCAGCACCCGGTTCTTCGGGCGGGTCAGCGAGCGCCTGCGGCACAAGGGGCGGGCAATCACCCTGCACGACTACGAGCGCATGACGCTGGAAGCTTTCCCCGAAATTTTCAAAGTCAAATGCATCACCCATACCAAGGCGGGCGTGGCAGGCTTGACCGACACGTACCGGGCGCCGGGGCACGTCACCCTGGCGGTGATTCCCGACATCCTGCGTTTCCCGGCGGCGCAAAAACTGAGGCCCAAAGCCAGCAGCGCCTTGCTGTGCCGCATCGAGGAATATTTCGCAGAGCGCACCTCCTGTTTTGTCAAGGTGAAAGTGGTGAACCCGATTTTTCAGCAAGTTCAAGTGGCGGGCAAAGTGGTGCTGCATTCCGGCAGGGACATGGCATTTTACAAGGACCAGTTGCAAAAAGACGTGCTGGAGTTCCTGACGCCCTGGGCTTTTGGCGAGCAGGACACCCTGTCCTTCGGCGGCAGGCTGTTTCGTTCCTCGGTGCTGAATTTCGTGGAACGGCTCGAATACGTGGACTTCCTCACCGACTTCGGCTTGTTCGATGAAGCGGACTTGGCGCTTGAAAACAACCTATCCGTCGTGGAAGCCCTCACCGAACGGCACGTCCTGGCGGCAGGTGACCTGACCGGGTTGGTGGTCATCGAAAACCCTGACCCAGCAACCAATATCCCGCTACCCGATGCCGCCAAATTGGGTCGCCTAATCATCGGCGTTGACCTGGCGGTGCAGGGTCTTCCCGAACCTTGGGAGGACTGCGTACCGTCGCCGCTCCCCAACGACCCTTGAGCCTTTCACGCAACCAGAAATGACATTTCTTGAAGAAATGTCATTTCTCAGCCTTACAGCACCATCAGATTTTTCATCATTAAAAATTGACCGTCATGGCACTGAAATCTCGGCAAGAAATAAAGCCCTCCTTCCAAAACGGCGTCATCCCGACCGCTCAGGATTTCGGGCACCTGATTGACTCCATGCTCAACAAGCGGGACGATAAATTTCACGGAGCCTGGAAGCCCGGCGTCTTGTATTACGAGGGCGAAGTAGTGATTTATGGCAAAACTATGTACCTGCTGTACAACCCCGCTACGGGGAAACCCAGCGCCGCCGCAAAGACGACCGCCGTTTCCAAATCGCCGCAAACGCAGCCGTCGCAAGGTTCGACAACGACGCCGTTTTCCTGGTGCTCGACCTGCCCGCCGCCCGACGACCCGGAGCATTGGTGCCAGTTGCAATTCGACTTCGAGGACAAGGATTGGAGCATCGAGCCTACCTTTATCTATGCCCACAAAGACGTGGAAAAGGTGGGCATAGGTATCAATCAAGGCACGGCTACCAACGCCCAGCCGTCGCCGCCGCAAGCCAAACTGCACATTTACCAGGAAAGCCGGGGGCAATTTAAATTCAACCCCGACACCCCCGCCGACCGCACCGAGTTTCGCATGGAGTCGTGCAACCAGCCCAGCAACTGCGGCGACAAACCCTACCTGTCGCAGTACCTCGACGCCGATTTCACCCACTTTGAGACCAATGCCAAGGATGGTTTCAGCTTCGACTACCCGCTGCCGGTGACGCCGCCAACCGACCCGGTGACCATCGCTCCGCAGCCGTTGATGGTAGTCACCGGCAGCGCCAAAGAGCCGGAAGTAGGCATCGGCACCAGCGAACCAACCGCCAGTTTGCAGGTGACCGACCCCGGCGTCGGCGATTTTCAGGTCAACCCAACCGGCAGCCCCGACCCTTTGCTGGTGCTGAAAAACCTGGTGGATGATTCCTGCATCGAGGTCACCGTCCACCACGATTTTGCGGATTTGAAAACCAACGCCACCGAAGGTTTCCGCTTTGGGCCCAAGGAAGTTGCCAAGCCTGCCGCCGCCGTCGCCGCAAAAAGCGTCGCCCAAAATCTCGACTCGGTCGGCGTGACCGGCGGCACCTCGCAGGTGGTGGTCGTGGATGTGGACAGGGGCTACGTGGGCATCGGCACGGAACAACCGACGACCCGGCTCGAAGTCACCGACCAAAAACTCGGCTCCATCCAGCTTTCCGTGGACGAAGCCACGCCTTCCTTGGTCTTGCTCAACTTTGAAGACACGCTGGACAAGTCCACCATTTTCGCTGCCGGGGTGGACAATGCCAACGCCATTTTGCAGACCGACGCCGGCTGCGGCTTTGTTTTCCGCATCGTCGAGCAATCGGAACTGAACCTCCGGCCCGACATCAACGCCGGCGAGGACGTCGTCTTCATTGACAACAAAGGCAACACCGGCATCCAGCGCCCGCCCGGCGACTACCAACTCGACGTGGACGGCTCGGTGCGGCAGTACGAAAACTACGTGCCGCACAACAAAACCACGATGGACAACCAGCGCACCCTGGAGCATGCGCTGGACATTGTCTGCTCGCTCACGCCGCTCCGGTTCACCTGGAAAAACAACCTCGACGCCGCTTCCAACCTCAAGCCCGGCGACCATTTCGGCTTCAAGGAGACCGATGTGGAGCAGTATGCCAAGGAGGTTTGCAAGGTCGTCAAGGTGGGCGGCGTCAATGAAAAAGCAGTGAATTTGATGGAATTGATTCCGGTGCTGTTCGGCGCTATCCGCGAACAGCAGGCTTTGATTTCCGGTCTGACCAACCGCGTCGCAGCCCTCGAATCTGCCACCGGAAAAGGTCCGAAAAGCGCATATTGAAATGGTTGAATGGTTGAATGGTTGAATGGTTGAATGGCTGGATGGTTGAATGGCTGGCGAAACAGCCATCTAACCATTCAACCATCTAACCATTCAGCCATCCAACCATTCAACCATCCAACCATCCAGCATGGCATCGGCAAAAACCATCGAGCGGGAAGTGGCGGCGGGGTTTCCCCAGCACGTTGACTTTGGCTTCCTCCGGGAAAAGGGGTTGGAGCATCTGCGCGCCCTGAGCGGCGAGACGTGGACTGACCACAACTCGCACGACCCCGGCATCACCATGCTGGAAGCCCTTTGCTATGCCTTGCTCGAAGCGGGTTACCGCACTAACTTCGACCTCCGCGACCTGCTTGCCCCCGACCCGACAAAAAGCCTCGGCAAGCAGTTCTTTTCCGCTGCCGAAATCCTCGGTTGCAACCCGCTCACGGTGCTGGATTTTAGGAAATTGCTCATGGACATTCCCGGCGTGCGCAATGCCTGGCTGGTAAAAACCGACCGGGGTGAAACGCCGATTTTCCTCAATTGCACCCTCAGCGGCGGCAACCTCGTCACCCTGGAACAAGGAGTCTCGCCTTGCGATTGCCCGCCGAGCGGGGAGCCTACGAAAAATTTGCCCGGCGATGATTTTGAAATTGACCTGAGCGGCTTGTACAAAGTCTGGCTGGAATTGGACGCCGTGCGCCCGCAAGACCAGGGCGCTGCCAACTGCGGCGGCGAAGAAGGCAACACCCTGGGGCGCATCCTCGAAGAAGCCCGCCGCCGCTTGCGCAAGCACCGCAACCTGTGCGAAGATTTCACCGACATCTGCATCCTGAAAGAGGAGCAAATCGCCCTGTGCGCTTCGCTGGAATTGATGCCCGACAAAGACCCCGACACCGTGCTGAGGGATATGTTCCTCAACCTGCAGCGCTTCCTCTCCCCCGCGCTGCACTACTTCACGCTTCAGCAACTCATTGCCAAAGGCAAAAGCCCCGATGAGATTTTCGAGGGCAGACCCTTGCTCGAAGGACACCCCGACGCCGTGCAAAGTCATGGTTTCGTGGACGTGGAGGAGCTTGAAAAAATCGAACAACGCAAGGAATTGCGGGTCAGCGATTTGTACCAGGTCATCCTGGGCACGGAAGGCATCCGAGCCGTCACCGGGCTGAAAATCATCAATTTCATCGGCGGCACGGCGCAGTCGCTCGGCGACGAATGGCGGCTGAAGCTGACCGAAGGTTACCACCCCGTCATCGCCCCCGACCTGAGCCAGTTGGTGATTCGCAAGGACGGCGTGAAGGTTTCTTTCAACCGAACCCTCATCGCCGAGCAAGTGGCGGCTCGCCTGACGGAAGCCGAAAAAAGCCTGCGCCGACCCTACGAGCTTGACCTCGTGCCCGAAGCAGGCAGGTACCTCGGCGAACTGGGCGATTATTTTTCCATCCAAAATGATTTCCCCCGCGTGTATGGCATCGGCGAGGGCGGGCTGGCTGAATTTGAGCCAAACACCCGAAAAGCGCAGGCGCTGCAACTGAAAGGCTACCTGCTGTTTTTTGACCAACTGCTGGCGAACTACCTGGCGCAACTCAACCAGTTCCGCGAAGCTTTCGCCCTGCAAACCAGCGGCGGCTCGGGCAGCCGCCAGGGCAGGCTCGATTCCGTGCCCGATTTGGCGAAGCTGGTGCGCGGCGGCGAAGTTGCCCTCGGCGGCGACCCCATCACCGGCTCCGACCTACGTTACCGCTACGGCGAGACGGTGCTTTTTCCTTACGACGAAAAGAACGTTGAGAAAATTTACGAAGGGTATTGGTTCGCTCCGTCGCCTGCGGTGCGGGATGGCGTCTTGCGGCAACTGGTACAGGCTTTTGAAAATCAGGAGTTTACCGTTTCGCCGCAGGAAGACAAGTGCGGGCGGTACTTTTTCGAAATGACCTTTCGCTTCGATTTGCAAGGCGATTTTAAAACCTTCCGCCTGCGCGGCAACTCCACTTTCGACAAGCCGGAGGATGCGAAAAACGAAGGTCAATCCCTCGATTTTCTGGGTTTGCAAACGGAAAACTATCGCCGGGTTGACCGGCAAAACGATAGCGCCTATTCTTTTGAAATTCTGTATGCCTCCAAGCCCTACCCCGAGTTTGTCAGCGCCAGCGCCGAGCCGGGTGATTTTGCCTTGCGCCAGCGCGACCGTTTGCTGAATCACCTGCTCGCCCGTTTCAACGAAGACTTCACCGAGTACGCCCTGCTGGCTTACACCGGCGGCAAAGACCCCAGCCGCCCCGACCCCGAATTGGTCAAGGACAAAGCGAATTTCCTCTCCCGCTACGGTGAAATCAGCCGCAACCGGGGCAAGGCTTTCGACTACGGCGACCCCAGCCAACTTTGGGACAGCACCAACGTCACCGGGCTGGAAAACCGAGCCGCCGGGCTGATGGGCATTGATGATTGGCAGCGCCGCACCCTCGCTCCTTTCACGGTGGACGAAGGCGACCCGTCCGTTCCCTACATCTTGAAAGACCACCGGGGCAGACCGCTGCTGCGCACTAAAAAACGCTACTTCCGCACCAACCCTTTGCATAAAGAGGCTTGGCAAAAGCTGGAGCCTTGCCTGGAAAATCCCGAAGCTTATGTTCCCATCAACTGCAACGAATACGGCGTTTTTGGCTTTGAAGTCGCCTGCGGCTCGCCCGATGCCTGCACCCTGGCAGTGCATCCTTTCACTTTCGGCTCGACGGAGTTGCGCGAGCGCAAAATCAGGCACCTGCAAAAATTGGCGGAAGGAAACGGGCTGCACAGCGAATGGGTGGAAACGCTGCCCGGCTGGATTTTCCAACTGAAAGATGAAACCACCGGCGACGTCTTGCTGCAAAGCGCCGTCCCCGTGCCGGACGTGCAAGGCGAATTCGGCGCTGTTTTGCAATGGGTGGATGCCCGGCGCCGCGGCGCCGTGCTGGAAAACTGGCGCTGGGTGCTGTCTCCCGGCGGTGAACATTCTTTCGTGTTGACTGCCAAAGACGGCTCCGACCTGGCGGTACATCCTCATTTTTACCAGAACGAAGACGTGGCGAAGGGCATCCTGACGCAACTTCAAACCTTGCTCGCCTCCAGCACCCTCGACGCACGGGTTTTGCAGCGCCCCAGCGTCTGGACTTGGGATTTGAAAGACGCCGAAGGCTTGGTTTTGCTGGAAAATCTGCACCCTTTTGCGACGCAGGAGCAGGCTTCTTTCGCCCTGCGCAAAGCGTTGAAATGGGCGTCCGACGAGCCGAATTACGAGCGGGTGCAAGACCCTGTCACCGGTAAGTATTCCTTTTTCCTGACCATCGAAATTCCCGCCGGCGACGACCAGCCCGCCCAACTGCTTCGCATCGCCCGCCACCCGCACGACTACGAATTGGAATCCGAACGCGAGGACGCACTGGCAGACGCCCTCGCTTGCGCCCAGGAGGAAGCGGCTTTCACTCAAAAACTCTTGCCGAAAAACAACGTCTATCGCTACTTCCTCTCGGATGAAACGGGCGAAATGGTCTTGCTCGAAGGCATCCCGCTGCTGCCCAACGAGGCGGCGCTGAATGCCGGTTGGGAAACCTTTTTGCAGCAGGCTGCCAAGCCTGAAAACTACCGCATCGAGGAAGGCAGCGAGAGTTATTCCGTCTGGCTGGCGGATGCTTGTGGCAAGCCGCTCGCTACGTCGCCCTGCGTGTTTTGCTGCGAATCGGAAGCCACCGAATTCATTCAAAAATCGGCGCATTTCGTCGCCACCGGCTCTCCTGTGCGCCAGCACGAATTGGTGGATACCGCCTGGACTTTCCAACTCCCGACCCCCGACGGCGAATCGGTGGCGGTGCGTGGAACTACCTGGTTTTCAACGAGAAAAGAGGCGAAAGCAGCTTATTTCCGGGCGCAACACGCCGCCCGTCAGCCGGAAAACTGGCAGTTGCTGGACGGCGAAGACGTCTGCAAAATCCAGTTGCTCGACCCGGCGGCGACAGGCGACTGCGACGAGCCGCTGGCGGTTTCTCCCGTCAATTTTGCCGACGCAGAAACACGCTCCCAGCGCCTTGCCGAATGGCGGGAATGTTACGCCGAAGCTATTTTCAAAGCTTGTCTGCTGGAATGCACCGGCGAGTGGTTTTTTGAAATCCGCAAGGACGACGTGCTGGTGCTGGCAAGCCTGAACGATTACCCCAGCGACCTGGAAGCCGCCGTCGCCCTGGAACAAGCCATCCGAAGCGGTTGCGACCTGCTCAGATTTGTCAAAAAGCAAGACGGTTGCTCCTGCTCTTTCGATTTGAAAGAATTGAATTCCGATGCGCTCATCGCCACGCATCCCATCTGGTACCAGACCCCGGAGGCTTGCGACGAGGCGTTGCTGGAATTGTCTAAGTGCCTGTGCGAGAGCCTGTTGCCGGTCGAATATTTGCACCAGGAAAAATCTGTCCGCTGGAATTTAATCTGGGAAACCTGCGACGAGCGCCTCGTGCCGGTGCTGGAAGGTGTGAATTTGCACGTGGACACGGTGGTCACGGTTGGCGACCCGCCCGTGGAAATAATCAAAACCGCCGAGGAAGCGGCTTTGGAGGAATTTGAGAGCGCCTTGCAGGACGTGAATATTTTCTTGACAAAGGTGGAAGACCCGCAAACCGGCCACGGCATCGAACTGAAAAACGAGGCGGGCGAAACAGTGGCGAAGCATCCTGAAACCTACCCGACCGCTGAAAAACGGGACGCCGTTTTCCAGGAGATTTTGGCTTACGTCGCCCGCTTGCCGTTCCTCATTGTGCCGGAAGGCTCGAAGTTTCGCTGGCAATTGCGCTGGCGCAACCCTGCCACCGGGAGCGTGGAAACTCCGCTGACTTCGGTCGAACTTTACCTCACCGAAGCGGCAGCCATTGCCGGTTTCCACGCTGATTTGAGCAACCAGAATTACTTTTTGGTAAAGACAGAAACTGCCAGCACAGGCCCCTATCACGTTGAGTTTCAAAACGATTCGGGTGAATTGGTGGGAACCGCCACCCCGGCATCCTTCTCCACCAAAGCGGCAAGGGATGCTTTTTTCGATGCGCTGAAAGCCTACATGCAATCCAAAGTTTGGTGGAAACTCACCGGCACCAGCAGCAGCGATATCTATCATTTCCGCCTCGACAAGCCCGAAGCCATCGCCCGCTACGCCCGGATTTTCAAATACAAAGCGGAACGGGACGCCGCTTGCAAAGCCCTGGAAGCAATCCTGGATTGCAAAACGCCTGAATTTTCGAGCCTTGTCCTCGACCGCTCCGTGGTTTTTTGCGTGCCGGACGGGGTGGCGCCGAAGGCGCTTTCGCCAACCGTTCAACTGTCGCCCGTCCCGGTTTCCGCTTCCGGTTCGTGCGCTCCAAAGGCTCGCCGGCACTGCTATTTCCAACTGAAATCGGGTGGCAAAACCCTGTGGATGAGCGCCGAAAGTTATCCCTCGCCCGACGAAGCCTGGGCGGCTTTTCTGGAAAATTACCTCGACATTCTCTACTTCGCCGGTGACCCCGACCACTACGTGCCGGAATGCGAAAACGGCATGGTCTGCTGGTTTTGGCTGGTGGATTTCGAGGGGAATCGCATCGCTCGCACCCTCGCTTTTCAGCCTGGCGACGACCCGCAACTGATTTTCCAAATGCTTCGCCGCCATGCCCTGACCTACCCGGTCATTCGCTCCGGCGAGCGGTTTTGCTTTCAACTTTTCGACCTGGTCACCGGCAAACGACTGTTCCTCAGCGCTGCCGAATACGAGACGCCGCAGGCTGCGATGGCTGCCTTCGAGCGCTTCCTCGAACTGCTGCGCCACCGGGAAAACTGGCACAAAACGGACGACCCGAAGGCTTACCGTTATGGTTTGGAGGTGATTGAGGCGGGATTGGAAGGGGTCGAGCTTTTTCCTGCCTACAAGGCTTCGGATGCGGAAGTGCGCCTGCACCTGGCGCCGGAGGAAAACAAAACCGAGCTTTTTGCCTGGAACGCCCTGAGCGCCTACCTCGGCGAATTCGGCGAAACCTTCGATTTCGACCGCTTCATCGAGCGGGGGAAAATGGGCGAGCCAGGCTCCGCCAACCGGCTTTACACTCGTTTCGAGGCGCTGTCGGGCTGCCGGTTTGGCATTTTTTGGGCAAGCGACGAGTGGAACGTGGCGCTGCACTGCGAATATTTTCACGTGCCTGCCGAGCGGGAGCAAGCCAAAGACAAGCTGTTTCACCTGATTTGCTGTGGCGATTTGCTGTTCGACGGTCAACTGTTTTGCGGCTATTTTGCCAAATGCCAGCTCTGCCTGCCTTTCAGCTACGATTTCGGGATTTGGGTTGCGCCTACGCCGCTGGGCGCCGGGGTCTTGCAAACCGCCAACCAGCAACAGCCTTGCGGCGAAGACGTGAACCTCACCGAGAAAGACTTAGCAATCGCAACGGCAGTGGTGGATTTGATGGAATTCGCCCGCTCGGAGGATTGCTACGTGATGATTGCCGAGCAGCAGCCTTTTGTCTGCGACCCGAATAACCCGCAACCGCTGCCGGTGAAATACCGCCTGGGGTTGTTGGACGACAAAAATCAATTGATTGCCCTGGGCAACACCTTGCATGAGGATGAGGAGGACAAGACGAGTTGGAAAGCAGAGCGGAACGAAGCCATCCGCCAGGCTTGGCGCTTCCCCATCGTGCGGCAGGGTCGTCGCTTCGCATTCCAGGTGGCGCAGCCCGACGGCACGGTGCTGTTCGAGAGCGTGCGCTCGCATGAGCATTTTGCCCAGGCTTGGGAAGATTTCCAGCGATTCAGGGCGCTTGCTTGCGACAAAAACAACTACGGAAACACGGAAACCAACGACTGTGGCCCCTTCGGCATCGTCCTGAACGACCCCGCCGCCATCCTCGCCGTGCATCCAGCTACGTACCCATGCCGCTCCAACTTGCTGCCTGCGCTTGCCCGGCTGGAAGGTTGCCTGAGCAGCGAAGGTTTCCACCTGGTGGAGCATCTGCTGATGCGCCCCCGCTCGGCGAGCGACCCTGTGCTGCCGGTCTGCCTGCCACCGGAGGCGTGCAACGGGGAAACGGTGATAGACGCCGTCCTGTGCGGCGCCGACCCGTACTCGTTCCAGGCGACCATCGTCATTCCGTACTGGTCGAGGCGGTTCCGGGATTTGAATTTCCGTGCATTTTTCGAGAAAACGATGCGGCAGGAAGCCCCCGCCCACGTCTCGCTGCAAATCGTCTGGCTGAACGTGCTGACGATGCGCCGCTTCGAGCAAGCGTACCGCAACTGGCTGGAATCCAACGCCTTGGGTTCGGACGCCTGCTACCGGCAGTCGGCGCTGTGCCAGTTGATTGAAGAAATGAACCACTTGCGCAACACCTATCCGCAAGCTACCCGCCTGGCGGGCGGCTTGGAAGAAACGAACGTTGTCTGGCTTGACTTATCGTCGTTGAGCC
>CAZHLB010000096.1:0-13441 GCA_964533005.1 uncultured Saprospiraceae bacterium | reverse complement strand
ATGTCCTGATTTTTGGCTCGAATCGCTCATTTCACCTTAAAAAGGGGATGAGCGATCTCCTTTTATCCCGCCATTGTTATTGACCTCGGCGCAGACACTGCCTTGTGCGAGGGCGGGCAACTGACGCTTTCCGCCCCGCCTGGTTTTCAGACTTATGCCTGGTCGCCGCCGTCTTTGACTGCCTGCCCCGATTGCCCGAATACTGCCATTGACAATTTTCAGGGCATAATAGCTTTTTCCATATTGGCGACCAGCGCCAATAATTGCATCAGCACCGATACTATATTGATTGAAATATTGCCGAATTATGATACGGTAATTATCGCTGCCATTCCGCAAGGTGACTCCATATTCATCGGCAATTCCGCTTATTTTAATACCGGCATATATTTCGACACCCTCGCCTCCGCCTTTGGCGGATGCGACAGCATCATCAAGCTCGTGCTGACGGTATTTACTTCTTCGGAAGAATATAAAATGACGGATGTTTTTGATTTTCAAGTCCATCCAAATCCTTTCTCCAACGCCGTTTCTTTTTATTTCACCTTACCTCATTCAGCCTTCGTCCTCTTGCGGCTGACCGACGTGCATGGCAGGGAAATCGCCCGGCTGGCGCAAGGCAAAATTTTCCCGCCGGGTAGGCATCTTCTTTCCTGGGAACCGTCGGCTGGCTTGCCGCCGGGCTTGTATTTCGCTGATTTGCAAGTTGGACAGGCAAGGCTTGTCAGGAAATTGGTGAAAATCTGAGAATGGAAATATCATGGGTTGTTTTTCTCCCTCATTCAATCCCCTCAGGTCAGGTGTGTTCCATACTCGCTCTCTGCTGATGCCGGTTTGCAGCCAGGAAATCGCCTCTGCGTGAAACATCTCTTTTTTTCCTAAAAAAGGCTGTTTTCCAGGTGACACCTTTGAGCCTGGCAAAAAAAAATCCGGCAAGGAAACTCCCCTTGCCGGATTTTTTTCATCCGAAAACCAGAGCCGGAAATCAATTCCCGATTTTGTAAATCGCCCCATCATTGGGGTCTGGCTTCACTTCCGTGCGGCGGTTTTTAGACTTGTTGTCTTTGTTGTCGTTCGCCGCAGCCGGGGAGGCATCGCCCCTGCCAGCCACCGTCAGTTGTTCCGGCTTCACGCCCAACTTAATCAACCGCTTGACAACAGCCATGGCACGGTCAACGCTCAAATCCCAGTTGTTGTAGCCTGCGCTCGACGGGTACTTGTCGCTGTCCGTGTGACCTTCGACCAGCAGGTGAAGGTTTGGGTTGTTTTTCATGGTCGTCGCCAGTTTTTCGATGCTCGTGCGAGCGTCCTTGTTCAAGCGGGTCGAGCCGGTTTTGTACTGAACCGACTTGTCGAGCACGACATAGACGCCATTTTCCCGGCTTTCCACGGTGACGTCGCTGGTCAAACCGAAGGCATCTTTGATGTCTTTTTTGATTTTGGCGATTTCAGCGTCTTTGGCAGCGAGCTGGCTTTTTGCGTTGGCAGCGTCGGCTTTGGCAGCGTCCATGTCTTTGCGCAACATGGAGAGTTCGTTGTTCAGCCGGTTCTTTTCGTTGGTCATTTCCGTTTCAAGGGAAGTGACTTTTTCCTCGAGTTGGTTCACTTTCGTCTGGCTTTCAGCCAGCGAGTTGGCGATGGCTTTCTTCTCGTCTTCCAGTTGTTGGAATTTCTTCTTAGACACGCAGGAAGGCAGAGCGAGAGATGTCACCAAAATTAGACCCAGCAATCTCAGTGTAAGGTTCATACTCATTGAAAATTTGATTGTGAAAGAAATGAAGTTCAGTGCGTTGTACTTGCCGATTTCAAGGGCAACGCTTGCCTATTTTCAAGTGGCAAGCCTTGTCTTTTGTTCGGCGAACAAAGGTAATAATTGAGGCAAATTTTCAACTTTCACTGGAAAATAGTTGCTGGTGGCTGCACCAGCAGAAATTTCGGAGGGAAGGTTTTGGAGAGAAAAAAAAGAATTTTTTCTCTCTCCGCTAGTCTTCGATGACTTTAAACGAGCGGCTGACCGTGATGAACTGCCCTTTGTCCTGCACCGAAGCGGCAATGATGAAAGTGCCGCCTTTCCGAGCCTTCTCCACCACTTTGGCAAGCTCCTGCGAGAGGTCGCCCCGGCTGATGGCGGTGGTTGTTTTTCCGTTTTTTTCAAAAGTGAAAGCCAGTTGGTCGAGGTAGCTGTCGTTGCCTGCGGGGTCTCGGACAAGGATGGGTTGGGTCAAATTTTCAAGCAAAGCTTCCGGCGTCACCTCCTCTCCCACCAGATTTCCCCAGGTGAGGCTGAACTGACCGGAGCGGTCGGGCGCTTGTTCCCGCAGGGAAAATTGGATGGGCAGGTTGAGCCGCACCTTTACTTTTTGCCCTTGCCAGGCGCCGGGTTCCCAGCGGGGCATGGCTTTCAATACCTTCAAAGCCTCCTCGCCGCAGCCACCGCCGATGTCTTTCAACACAAAAGGCTGCGTCACCGCTCCCACTTCGTCAATCACAAATGCGACGTAAACCGTGCCTTCGATGCCTTCTTTTTTGGCGGAATCGGGGTAAACCAAATGCCGGGAAATGAAGCGCACCATTTCCTGGTCGGAACAGCGGCGACGAGCCGCAGGGTCTTTTTCATAAGCGCCGCAACCTGGGAAAAAAGGCATCTGGTCGGGATGCGAAAAAACCGAGTCGTTGGAAAGCTGGGCGAACAGCAGGCGGCTGCTCAACAGCATTGGAAAGAAGATGGTAGCAATCCTCATAGTTGATTTCGGATTTCGGGATTTCGGATTTCTGATTTGGTGGGCGAAAGCTGAGGCGTCAAATCTGAAATCGAAAACCCGATGCAAAATTATCAAGCAGAACGAGACCAGTCAGCACTTTAAGTGCTGACTGGTTTTTTTGGCTCAAGACAGCACCTCCTCCAAAACCTCGTGCGAATGTATCGGCGGAAAATGCTCGATATGCCACCTGAAAAAATCCAACAGGCTGCGCAGCAATGCTTTCCGCTCTTCCCGATGCAGCAAAACTTCATGGCTTCGCTCCTTCGGCAAGTGCAGCAGGCGGCTTAGTTTTTCACTCAAATCTGCTCGCAGAAAGTGCGAATGAGATGGCGCTTGCTCTACAAAATAGCCTTCTTGCAAATCAAAAAAAGGCGTCTGTTCATCGTGCTCACCGCTTGGCTGGAAGCCAAGAAATTCCGTCAGCCCAAGCATAAAATGCAGGTGCAGGTTGGAAAATGGCTGCGTCGTTTCATCCAGAAAGACAAAGTAGTCAAGCAAAAACCGGAACAATTCAGGATGCGCCTCGTGACCCTGGATGGTTTTTCGAGCAATTTCAACCATGAACATGCCTACCGCTCCCCGGCGAAAATCAAACGGAATGCTGCGATAGACATGCAGCGCCTTGATTTCCTTGAGCCGGGTCAGGTCTTGGTCTTCCCGGTGGTAGGCGACAATTTCCACCGGGGACATGATTTGCAGCAAACCGGCACTCACCCTCGCTTTCTGCGTCCGCACACCGCTGACGATGTAGCTGCGCAAGCCTTTTTCCTCGGTGAAAATGTCGGTGATGACGCTCGTCTCCGAGTATTTTTTGGTCTTGAAAACGATGCCGGCGGTTTTGATGAGCATGAAATTCAGGAAATTAGAAATTGAGGAAATTGGTCGCCAATGGAAAGTACAAGTGTAACTACTTCAAGAAAATTATCGTCCGAGAAGAAGTTGAAAGTTGCTTGACAACGGCTTGAAACTCAAATTTTTCAGCTCGAAGAACGAACTGGTTTGTTCGTCGAGAAAAACCCGGCGCCACTCGAACCATCCCCCAAAAAGGCAACCTGCCGGACAAGCCGTTGTCCTTCGTTGGCAAGAAATCACTCGAAATAATATTGACCTGGCAGCGGGATTTTTTCAAAGCAACCCGCTGCCGCCCCAACTTTTCCCAAAAACTACTGATGAAATTAAAAATCGCCCGACCATGAAAGCTTCTGCATTTGCTGCCATGCTCCTGGCAGTTCTCTTTTCCTTTTCCGCCAATGCTCATCCGGCAATTTCCAGCCAAAAAGCAGCCTCGCCGGTTGGCTCTCAAAATGGCGAAATCTTCCACCCGGCTTTCCAACCTTTGTCAGAAACCGCTGAAATCAGCGCCATCCAAAACCACCTGGTTGGAAGTTGGACAAACGTCAGCCGCCTTTCCGAAAACACGAAAAACAAGGAATTGAAAAGCGCCTTCCTTCGCCTGGAACTGCGAGCGGACGGCACTTTCACTTTTACTTACGGCACAAAATCAAAACAAATGGAGGAACACGGCACGTGGGAAGTTTCTGCGAGCGGTCAGTTTTTGCTCATGCAAACCATTGACAGCCAGGAAACAAAAGTGGCAAAAATCGCCTCGTCAGACGAAGAGAGCCTGGTGCTGGAATGCTTGCATTCATTCGGGTTTTGCCAATTTTTCAACCTGGAAGTGGCTTCGCTCACTTTCATAAAATGAACCAAATCACCACAAGAATTGAGTAGTGAATAATAGCCATAACAATTGAGGGGGCGCTGGGAAAGCGCCCTTTTTTATTTCACGAGGTTGGTCAAAATAGCAAAAAACAAAAAGGCAAAAGCGGGCGTCCGCTTTTGCCTTTTTGTGAACCAAACCGAGCGGCTCGCTCCCAGCGAGCCGCTCGGTGGAACGTCTATTGTTCATCCCAAAACAGCTTCGTCCGCACATCGTCCCCGCCAACGGCGGCAGCGCCAGCGGCGTAGTTTTCCGCATTCAGTGTCTGCTCCTGCACCGGGTAGGTGTAGCGCAGCGGAATGTCGGTGACAGCGTCGGGGGGCGCAACCAGCACCGGGTAGTCGAGCCTTCTCCATTCCGTCCATGCTTCAAAGCCACGGTTGTAGAGAGCTATCCATTTTTGCGTGCCGATTTTCTGTTTCCAGTCGCCCTCAGCGGTAGCATAAGCTACAGCAGGGTTGGCAAGGTAGGCATCAATTTCAGCGCTTGGTACGAGCCAATATTCCATGGAAGCACGAATGGCAGCCTCGTAATAAGCCGCAGCATCGCCACTGATAAAGCCCCGCTCGACGGCTTCGGCAAGCAGGAAGTTGCCTTCGGCAGCATCGAAGAGAATGGCTTCGTAATCAGCGGCAGTCGTGCGGTCGCTTGGCTTGGAATAGGTAGCGTAGTTGTTGTTGAGACCATAAATGCCGCCGGAGTATCCGCCAGCAGCATCAACTGTGAAGTAATACGGCACACGCGGGTCACCAAGCGCATTCATGAGGTCAACGATGGTGTTGGCAGCAATGTCGTCCTTCCGTCCACTTTGGATGAGGTTTACCCAAACCGGGTTGGTGTTGGGTGGTCCCGCGAGATATTGGAAGTAAGTGTTGTCGTCGTTGCTGGTGATGACGTCGTCGGCAACTTTGCTGATGATGCTGCCTGCCAAGGCGGCATCATGGTCGGCAATAATCATTGCCAACCTGGCTTGAAGCGACTTTCCGAATTTTTTCCAGCCAGCCATGTCGCCGCCATAGATGATGTCGCTGCTGCCAAAACCTTCTGCTCCTTCATCAATGGTGTTGATGGCATTGTCGAGCCGGGTGAGCAGGTCGTGATAGACGGTAGCCGCATCGTCATAACTCGGCAAAGGATTGGCAATGTCCAAAGCTTCTGAGTAGGGGATGTTGCCAAACGTGTTCACCAAAACGGCATACGTATACACGTTCAGGATTTCTATCGCTGCCATCTGGTTGGTCTTCACGGCAGGGGGGAAGAGTGTTTCGTTCTGGCCTGGAACCAGGCGGTTAGCTTCGTCGAGGTTCTTGAGGACGCCGGTGTAAATGGTGTTCCAGAAATTCTGCGGAATGTTCCGACCCGGCAGGTCGTAGTTGACCTCATCTATGTAAGTCGTTTCCGTCCAGTACTGCGAGATGTACCGGAAAATGTTGGAGTTGACATTTGGAGTGGTAATCTGGTCAACCAATTCCTTTTGAGCATTGGTAAACAATGCGCCCGGCTCCACGTTTGCCGGTCTTTTCTTGTCCACGTTCAAGTCCCCAAAATCCTTGTCGCAGGAGGTGAGGACAAGCGATGTGGTGATGAGCAAAAACAATATCCTTTTCATCTGTTGAATTTTTTTTTTGACAGTTGGGAAAGGTTGCGGAACGCCCCGGAGGCGTTCGTTTTCCTCACGAAACCGTCATTTAGAATTTGACATTAAGGTTAATCCCAAAGGTGCGAGCCGTCGGGTAGCTGCCAACTTGATAGCCTTGAACGTTGCCGGCGCTCATGCCATCTTCGGGGTCGGCGTAGGGCAGATTTTTGTGGATAATCCACAGGTTGCGTCCGTAAATGCCAATCGTAGCGCCTTTGACGGTATTCGATGCGCCAAACATCTTGCTCGGAAAATGGAAGTTCAGCGTGGCTTCCCGCAATTTCACGAAGCCAGCGTCATAGACGAAAGCTGCATTCGGGTTGCGGCGGTAGCCGTAGATGCCAAAGTCGGTAGCCTCGTAACGATTCGTGTTGGGAGTGCCATCCGGCAGCACACCTTCCACGATGATGCCGCCGCCTTCACTAATCGGCGCACGCACTTCGTTACCCAGGTCATTCAAGCCCGCCGTGGCAACTGATTCGCCCGTTGCAAGTCCATAATATTGGTCGAGAGAAAACAAATCGCCGCCTTTTTTCACGTCAATCAGGAAGCTGAAAGACAAGAGGTTTCCGACATGGAAGGTGTTGTTCACACCGCCCGTCCAATCCGGGTTGATGTTGCCGATGATTTCGTCCGAAGTGGCAGAAGAACGATAGCCATACCCTGCGCCGAAAAGTCTCAACACTTTTTGGTTTTCACCGGGGTCTCTTTCGCCGTTTCCATTTTCGTCATAATAGACAAAGTTGTTGCCTTTGATGGTGCCGTAAGGCTCTCCGACGGCGGCGTTGATGGTGACGCCCCCCTGGTGGGAAGAAAGCTGGAGGTTTTGCAGGTCGCCATCCAATTTGATGACCTTGTTCCGGTTGCGTGCCCAGTTCAAGTCCATCCGCCATTTGAAGTTCGGCGTGTTGACGGGGCGGAGGAACATCTGCACCTCCCAGCCTTTGTTCTCTATTTCGCCGGCATTGATGAACTTGGAGGTGTAGCCGGTAGCCCTGGAAACTGCGGCGGGCAGAATCTGGTCAATGGTTTTCATATTGTAATAAGTGATGTCGAAGCCCAGCATGTCTTTCAGGAAACGAAGTTCCAGACCTGCCTCGTAGCTCTTGGTGCGCTCCGGCTTGAGGTCGGGGTTGTTTTTGGTAGGAGCAACAGTGGCTGTCCCTGCATCGCCAAAGGCGGTGCCCAGGTCGTAAACGTCGAGGACGCTACCCCACGGGGCGGTATTGCCCACCTCTGCATAGTTCAGGCGGAGCTTGCCGAAGGTGAATGCGTCCCCTTCGCCGAGGAACTTCGAGAAGATAATACCCATCGATGCGGAGGGATAATAGTAGATATTGTTCCCTGCGGGCAAAGTGGAGCTTTGGTCACGGCGAGCAGCCAGGTCGAGGATTGCCCAACCGTCGAAGACTAAACCTGCTTGCCCGAAAACGCCATCCACCTCGATATCTTCTTCTCTTTCCACCGGCGCTTCAATCGAGTTCTTTGAGTTCGTCAAGGAATACACTCTCGGTATGGAAAGCCCGCCATTCGTCTTGGCGCGAATGGAGGAAATGCTCTGCTTGCGAATGTTGGCGCCCAACAGCCCGTTGAACTTCAGTTTATCGCCCAGGTTCAGCCCCTTGAATTCTCCCAACAGGTCGTAGTTCACTTCCTGGAAATTGCGGTTGAAGCGGGAATATTCCGAAACGTCAATGCTGCCCACTGCGACCCGCTCCTCCTGAATCTCATCGTATTGGTCGAGCGAAGCACGACCCGTGATGTCGAGCCAGTCGGTGAGGCTGTAAGTCGTTCCCAAATATCCGAAGTAACGGTTGCGGTGGTCAGTCTCGAAGTTTTCATACCGAACCCAGTAGATGTTGTCCCAATAAATAGGCACGAGGTCGGTCGGGTCAGCCCAGTTCCAGGTGACGTTTTTCTTGTTCCTATTGTAAGCTTCTTCCTGTTCCTTCACGTCCACGTTTACCTGCCACCATTCGCGGAAGCTGGTCATCTGGTTCTGCGCATCGTAGCCACTGCCATACCTGCCCGTGCCATCCGTTCCCGTGTAATTGACACTGGAGAACACTTTCAATCTTTTCGCCAGCTTGTAAGAGGCGGCAAAATTCACCAGGTTTTTATCAATCTGGCTGTTGGGCAGAATGCCCTTGTCGGTGGTGTGGGTGTAGCCAAGTTTAAAAAAACCGTTTTCGTTCGTGCCGTCAATGCTGACGTTGTTGCTGGTTCCGATGGCAGTTTCAAAATAGGTGGTCGGGTCGTTTTTCGCAGCTACCCAAGGAGTTGGCTTGCCATAATTGGGCGAAAACGGGTCGAATGAGCTCCATTGATAAACCAGCAGGTTCGGGTCGAAACGGGCGCCCCAGGAAGCGTCTTCGCTCATGGTTGCCACCAGGTCTTCCGTGCCGTCGCCGTCTATGTCGCGATAGAGGAAGTAACCGCTTGGGTCTTCGTAGAAAGCGCCATATCCACCGCCGTACTTATCCTGGAATTCAACAAAAGTGCTTTTGTCAATCTTGCCGAAGTTCATCCCGGAATTGATACTGACGCCGAGTCCCCTGCTTTTGCTTCCTTTTTTGGTGGTAATCATCACCACGCCATTGGCAGCGCGTGAGCCGTAGAGCGCAGAGGCGGCAGCGCCTTTGAGCACCGTCACCGACTCGATGTCGTCGGCGTTGATGTCGTTGGCGGCATTGCCGTAGTCGTAGCCGCTGAATCCCTGAATGACGGAGTTCGTGTTGGTGTTGGAGTTGTCCACCGGCACACCGTCAATGACAAAAAGCGCCTGGTTGTCGCCGGTGAGCGACTTTGCGCCGCGCAAGACGACATTGGTCGAACCGCCAAGGTTGTTGTTTCGCTTGACGTTCAAGCCAGCGACCCTGCCGCTCAAGGCATTGACGACGTTGGCATCACGAGTGTTCGTGATGTCATCACCGTCCACTTTTTGAGCGGAATAGGGCAACTCGTTTTTGTAGCGGGTGACGCCGAGCGCCGTGACGACGACCTCCTCCAAGGTCTGCCCTGCGGCGAGCGTCACGTCCATGACGTTGGAAACGCCAAGGGCAAGTTCTTGCGATTCAAAGCCGGTGTAGCTGATAACCAAGGCGGTTGCGCCGGCTGGCACTTGAAGAGAATAAGTGCCATCCACGTCGGTAATGGTACCTGTGGAGGTTCCTTTGACGAGAACGGAAGCGCCGATGAGCGGCTCCCCGTCGTCGCCCCGGACGGTGCCGGAGATAGTGCGTTGAGCGAACGCCATAGCGGTAAAGCTCAACGCGAGGATAAGTAGCGAGAGTTTTTTCATACTAAAACAAATTTGACTGGGGCTTCCTCGAAAGGGTCGTTGAAATTGCCTCGCCTGGCGGGGTTTTGTCAGAATAACCTGGTTTCGAAAGAAGCCGGGTGAAAAACAAAAAGTTAGGGAATATGCAATTTGTCAATTGGTTTCAAAACGGGGCGAGCATGGGAAGCGTTGCCTGGTAAAATGTGGAACGGCATTGATTTTAGTCAAGCCCTCCCAAAAAAAACGCCCTTAAATCCTGCTAAAAAGAGGCAGGAATTTAAAGGCGTCTGGAGATGAATATATATAGCCTCCGCCGGGCGGAGTGGAGTACCGTTTTGAATGCGGTTTCACTGGTTTTCACAAATAATCAATCGGAGACGGGTTGGAATTTGTTCAAAAAGAAAAAGGCAAAAGCGGGTGTCTGCTTTTGCCTTTTTCGTGCGGTGGCAATGAGCGGGTGACTCGAAGTCACCCCGCTCACTTTAGATGACTTTGGATGAATTTCACAAAGGCGTGACGTACGCTGCCGTAATGCCCCCATCCACCAAAAATTCCGTCCCCGTCACGTACGAAGACTCATCCGAAGCCAGGTACAAAGCAGCAAAAGCCATCTCCCTCGCCTCGCCAAAACGACCCATCGGCACGTGAACCAAGCGGCGTTGCTTCTTTTCTTCCGTGTTTAAAAACTTCATCAAAAGCTCCGTGCGCAGGGGTCCCGGGCAGAGCGCATTTACCCGAATATTTTCCCTGGCGTGAATTACCGCAAGCTCCCTCGTCATCGAAAGAACTGCGCCTTTGCTGGCAGTGTAAGCAAGTTGCGGCGTAGCTGCACCGAGCAATGCCACGAACGAAGCCGTGTTGATAATCGAGCCGCCGCCTGCCCGCCGGAGCGCCGGGACGCCATACTTGCAGCCGAAAAAGACACCTTTCACGTTGATGCTCATGGTCAAATCCCAGATGCTTTCGTCGGTGTTCACGGCGTCGTCGTCTGCGCCGTGCATGATGCCTGCATTATTAAATAAGATGTGCAGATTGCCGTAGTTGCCTTCGGCGAAGGCAATCATTTGCTCGCAATGACTGGCTTTTGAAACGTCGGCGTGGAAATAAACCGCTTCATTTCCCTCGTCCTGAATCATGGCGACGGTCTCCGTTCCGCCTGCGTCGTTCACATCCACGACGACGACTTGTGCGCCTTGTTCTGCAAACAAAAAGGCAGTTTCCCTGCCGATGCCGCTGCTGCCGCCGGTGATGAGGGCGGTTTTGTTATTGAGTCTCATGTTTGGTTTGCTTAATTTTTGAGTCGAGCTTAATCCCGATAGCTATCGGGAGACAGGTGCTTTTTGGATGTTGAAGTTGAAAAATTGAAAATTTTTCAACTTCAACATCCAAAAAGCACCTGTCAGCTTTTGGCTAAGACAATCCTTCTAACTACTTGTTTTTCAACCACAAAGAAATACACGCCTGCCGGAAGCCCCGCCACATCAATTGCCGTTTTCCCGGCAAAATCAATCTCCATCACCTGCTGCCCAAAGGCGTTGACGAGTTCCGCTTTGAAGTCGCCCGGCGCTTCCGTTTCGATGAAAAGCCAATCGCTGGCAGGATTCGGATAGATTTTCAAAGCAAAATTTTCAGCCAAATCCTCCACCGGCACGGCGCAGGCAGCATTGTTGCTTGCGCCAAAACTCGGCGGAATTTGCTGAAAAGCACCCATTCCATTCGGGCAACGAGCAAGCGAAACGTCTTCCTCCTGCGCCCCAAATATCACCTGGTCGGCGATGCTTTCGTTCGGCATTGAAAGAAAAAACTCCTCGCCATTGGCGCTCAGGTTGAACGAAGCGTGAAGCCCCGCCTGCGTTTCGTCATCGTCGAGCCAGACGATGAGGTAGGCGCCGGGGTCGAGAAAAACGCCTGCCGGGAATTGCCATTTTGTCAAAACCTGGCTGTCGTCGCTGAGGTACCAGCCGCTCAAGTTGACCTGGCTGCTGCCGTTGTTGTACAATTCCACCCAGTCGTCGAATTCGCCGTTTTGGTCAGCCACTGTGTTTTGGTTCGATGCCATGACCTCGTTGATGACCACGTTTCCAGCGGTCGCCAGGCTGTAAAATTCAAACTCGGCACGCTCCGGCGAGAACATTCCTGCCTGCCCGTTTTCTGCATAAACATAGTATTGCAAGCCGCCGACGCCGACCGTCACGCTTGCGCCGAAGACGCCGTCGCCTGCCGCCCCGTCGCCATGCGCCCCGTCGTCGAATAGCTGCGAAAGGGTAAAAACCTCCTTCAAATTTGCCCGGTGACCGAGCCAAGCAGCACTTGCGTTGGTGATGCTGGCGGTGATGGTCACGCTCGTTCCCGGCGCAGGTGCGGCAGGCGAAGCGGCAACGTTCGAAATGAAGGGCGGCGAGCCGCCTATTATTTCCATGAAAACGGAAAGTGCGCTCATTCTTTGATTTGCAAAAAGCAGCAAGCCGAAGGCGTCTTCCCCGTTGTAGCTGTCCACTACCGTTTGATTTAGGTTGTTGAGGAAGTCGTCGTAGGTGTAAAAATGGTTTGCGTCTGACTGCACTTCGCTGGCGATGAGGCTTTGCAATTCACCTGCCTGTTGATCGAGCCAACCACTGATGAAGTTCTCGAAAAGCATGGTTCGCAGGTGCGCCACGTACATTTTTTTCCAGGTGGGGTTTGCGAAAATGGCTTTCAGCAAAGGCTTCTCCTCATCGTTTTCACCCAAAAACGGGTCGAGGTTCATGTAAAAACCGAGCGGTGGCTGCGGCTCGCCCGTCTGCGGAATTTCCGCCCAGGGGAACCTGGCAAACGACTCGTTCACGTCATCCGGCACCGGCACAAAATGCCCATTGTCGGCTTTGAAAAGGTAGTAATTTCGAGGGCTTGCGCCGAGATAGCTATCGAGGTTGGCGAGCAGGCTGTTCAGCGCCGACATCCAAATCCAGCGGTCAAGGTCGAGGAGGTCTTTTGCGTTTTGCGGCTCATTTTCAAGCAGTTGCGCCAGGGCTTTCAGGTCGCTCCAACCCGTTGCCGACTGCAATTGGTAATGCTCGAAATAACAAATGTCGCCGCCGCCGAGGTATTCCAGCGAAGCGCCATGCCCCTGCGTACAGCCAAAAGGCGGGGTCGGCAACTCGTCAAAATTATAATTCGGGTTTGCCTCGAAACGAGGATTGTCAGGATTCGAGTAAAAACGTTGCTCGAAAAACTGCGAATTGATGCTTTCGATGCTGGCGTACACGCCATGAAAATTGCCATTCACATAGACTGCCGCAAAATTTGCCAGCGGAGCTTCCATGTATTTCCGGGCGATTTCGAGGGTCAAAATTTCCCGCAGCCAGGACGGGTCTTTTGCGCCGTTGCTTAGTTTCAGTACTTCAAAACCCTGGTAATCCTGGTTTTTCACGTAGTCGAGTTTGATGTTCAGCGGGTTTTTGACATTGTCGGGGTTGTAGGTGGAGCCGCCTCGGTAGCGTACGCCTGCGCTGTCGAAGGTGACGCCGTTGATTTCCACTGTTGCCAGCAGGCGGTCGTCGCTGCCGGCGGCTTGGAAGTTGTCGAGCAGCATGTCCCAATTGGCTTGCTGGAAGGTGATTTCGATGGTCGTGACCTGGGTAGGTTCATACAAGGACTGGGCTTGCAAAAGGTTGAAAATCAAGAAGAAGAGTGCGGTGGCAGCTATTTTCATGGTAAAAAAGTTGTGCTTGACTGATGAAATTTTGACCGCCAAAAATAGCAGAAACCTTCGCCGCCACCCCCCCTGCGAGCGGGTTTGCAATGAATGGGCAATGATTACATTTGCGCCCTTTTCAACAAAAGGGGAAAAGGCTTTGGCGCATACGTTTACGAAACTTTCAAAGTTTCGTAAACGTATGCCGCCAAAATTCTTATCTGGCTGACAAACAACAAAATGCAACTACTGACCGCACTCATCACCGGCTTCCTGACAGGTCTGCACGCCTCGACCTGGGGCATGTACAAAGACAGCCCGCACGAAGGTTTTTCCTGGGGCAAATATTTCCGCAGCGCCATCATTG
>CAZHLB010000095.1:0-13560 GCA_964533005.1 uncultured Saprospiraceae bacterium | reverse complement strand
AGTTCTCACTTCAATAGGCAAGTCATAATTGTTGCCTGGAAATGCAAGCTCGTCAGGTACATGGTTATAAGACAGAACAAATTCATGGGCGAACTGTCTGTTGATTTCTTTTTGTTTGGAAATCTGTTCCTCAGTGTATTGAGACAGAGGTACCGGCATTCCTGCCCATTCCGATGGAAGCCAATGGGTGTTTTCAGCCGAAGTAGCAGTTGTGGTTTCGAAGCTGGAAGGCAGGCTTACAAAATTTTCCTGGGCTTTGAGGTCATTTGCCAAAGCCGTGCTGAAACCAGCAATTAAAGAGACGAGCCACAAGATATTTTTCATGTTGTTCTTATTTTTTGATGTTGAATGGATTTGGCAAAGAGGAAGTCAAATAGTTGACACTAACTCCTTCAATCAGAACGGGCTTGAGGTTGTTTATGGGAATTAGTCCCCCAGCAGTCCAAACTGGTGTTCCATTTACAAAGCATCCGCCTAGTAAAATTTTGCACGTAATTTTTTTTGCATCTTTAGCTGAATCCCAAGCCTTCAGTAAAATTTTTCCAAATTCATCAGAACTATTCTTCAGAACATCAACAAACTCTTTAACTATTTTCTTTGATAATTTGGCAGCTTTACTTGTTCCTCCAGTCAAAAAGTCAATTACTAAATCAAAAACTAAAATGCCGTATTCATATCCGGCATTTGCAGTCCCATTTTGAAATGTAAGGTCCTCCAACCAAAGCACAAGAGCGTCAACGATATTGTTTAAAATAGTTCTTAGGCTATTCCAATCCGATAAAATAGTGACAAGTTGATATATATTGTTGAGTATTCCTCCATAGTAATTTACATCATCACTAAACTTTGCTTTAATAGCAGTAAAAAAACTATTCTGTTTTTTTACTTCTTGTAGGGCATCTAAAAACCACAATGGGGTAAAAAGAGTATGTTTCAAAGTTTTTTCTAAGCCTGAACCTATGTCATAAAGAAAAACAAGTGTATTTATTGCTCCATCTATAATTCCACACCCAATCCCGCCAATGAAGACAACTGTTTCATTAATGCTGGGTGTACCAAGGTAACTTATTGGCAACATCATCTTAATATCCTCTCCAAAAGAAGCTACATTGGGAAGCCAGCAACAACCCGCTCTCCAATTTGAACTTATTCCACCACAATCCGCATTGGTACAATCTGGTGATGAGTTAGCCTTCGCCTGTCCATGCCTGGCTATTCCGCCATTATTGCGAAACATTTCATACTCTAAGTCAACCAGTTCTTCTGCCTCTTCTGGCGTAAAATTCCCTTTACATTTGTAATACATTTTCTTCGGCAATGCTGGGTCTGTTGGTTCAAAATAATGAAACCAAATAATAACATTGTGTTCAAAACCATTAAATTGACCGTTGGCAATCTGAAAATCATTATTGCTCCCAGGTGAATAGTTAGCGTTGTCTGTAAAAATCATAGCAGCAGTAAGCTCATTTTGCGTGAGACTTTGGAACCCTATAATTGCTTCCTCTGCAAAAGTATTAACGGGAACAAAGTTTCCTCCATATTGGACATTTAATCCCGCATAATCTTTGACGCTATTAAAAGAAGTGTATTTATTATTTGTATTTTGAAAGGTGGCGGGATAGTTCGGATCCGTTAGCAATTCTCTAAAACCATTCAATTCAAGCAATTCTTTTGACATACTTCCACTAAATGCTCCGTTTAACAATCCTGTAATCAATTCTCTTAATTTATCAACACCTGCAATTTCATTTTGAACCAAGAAAATCAACTCTCCTAAATCATCGTAACTATCTTGAATTGCCTGCAATACCTGGTTTTTGAAGCCTTCTTCTAATGCCGAATTCAGTTCGGCAAACGGTCCCCACTTCGGCAACTTCAAAGCCACCTTAAACTCCACCGACGCATCCTCTGGATTGATTTGCTTACCAATAAGCAGATAATAAGGCGGATTGAACTCATTCTCCACTTTTTCCTTCATGCACTGGAATGCATTCTCATGCGCTTCCCCTCGGTCAATAAGAGCCAAAAACGGATACATCCCATAATCCAACACCAAAAACGAATCCCTATAAGCTCCCGGCAAAATGTTCATCAAAGCGCACACAGACACCTCCAATCGAGGGTCTGGTACGCCAATTTCCTGGAAACCGTCATGTGTGACAGTATTCCATTCGTTGCAGGTAACTGAAAGCCCCAGCACTCGCAACGGATGTAAAACGCCATCGGGGATTTTCGAAGTTACAGGATACACCTTGCCCCCCAAATGGTAGAAATATTCATTCGGGGAAATTCCATTTCCATGCGTATATGAAACAGCGGAAAGCGTCAAAAGAGCGATGAAGGAAGGAAGTATGAACAGTTTCATAAAGCTATTCTTTTGCGATTGATAAAAATCGGTGGATAGTCGCCAGCATTACTAAAATGATGCTGGCGGCTATCATATTTGCTAATAGTTCTTAGGCAAACTCACCTCTTTCAAAGAAGTATCTCCCACATACCCCGGTGGTCTATAGGTAAATACAACCTTGAAAGACTGACTTGTGTTAGGTTCAGGAATCCCCGAGAAATTGAAATAGAAGTTGAAATAGTACAAAGGCGCCAGGTTGGCAAACTCTTGCGGATAATTTTGCCACATGTCATAAAGCGTCCAGCTCTCCGCATTTTGCCCGGTAGCATCTTCGACGTAATCGGCAATATCGAAGGTACCTTCCGTCAACACGCTATTAATATCCTCTTCGAAATTTTCAAAGTCATGCTCGACGGTTTCCACCACCTTGTAAAGCAGTGTTTGCTCCACGCTTGGGAAGCCTGCCGGCGGATTCTCGTAGTAAGACTTTTTGATTTCCACCACTTCGGTCAGCGGAGTTTGATTCCAAAAAATTGCCTTGTCGGGCGGATAACCTAATTCAGCCGAGCGATGGTTGCAGATGTCAAATTCACACGGCGGCAAGTTGTCGTACATGTATTGAATTTCATCGCTGCCGGTAAACCAATAGGTATCGTACAGCGAAGCTCGGACATTCATCAGCGCAGGCATTCCCGCCTCCTGCCCCATTTCGTATTTATCGAAAGGTTCGAAGTTGGCGGTTTTGTAGCCGAAGGGACCTTTTGGCGTTTTTGCCGTCGCCCATGCGCCAATTTTGTCTTTGAAAGTTTTGTACTGGCTCACCCGGAAATACATGGAATACAGGTACTTAATGGTGGGCGGGCTTGACTGGTTATTATTGCCACCTGCCCCAGAATTATTGCCGGAAGCAGGCGGGTCGCCACCCGGTTTGCTGCCACCGCCACTACTACCCTGCGATTGACCACCGGTTTGTGTTTCACCCGGCGAACCCGGTTCGCTAGGTGGCAGCGGAGCGCAGGGGTCTATCAGGTAACCATTGGATGATTTGGGCACTCGAATGAGGCTCATTTTGTAAACCGAACCCGTATCCAGAAAGCCAGTCGGAATGTCGAAAATTACCTTGAAATTAAATGCATCATAATCCACCGGCACGGTCGTGCATTCACCCGCTGAGGTTTCAAAGCGCATGAATTGGTCATGTTCGTCGCTCTCGAAGAAGATGTCGGGCTGACCCATTTCAAGCTGAATGTAACCTTTGTGGTTAGTCATCTCTTCTTTGTAGAAATTGTATTGACCATTAAGTGGGTAACTGCCGAGCACATTGCTATTCGGGATATGTCCGTATCCAAATCTTGTTGTAAATGGCACCAGGCGTTCTTCAGAATGGATGTTCACGTTGTTGCTATCCACGTGTACTTTGACCACAAGGAGAAAGGTGTCTTTTGCAGGCAAGAAAATCCGAGGTTTTATCGTCAATTCTTTTTTGCCCGTCGCCCATTCCAGGGTTGCAGGAATTTCCCAGCCCCGGTACATGATTTTAGCAGAATCCAACTTAATGGTGTACTGGAAATTATTGCCATTGAAATCAGCCATTGAAAAAGGTTCGCCAATTGGGAAATTGAAATTGATTTTTGGCTTTTTCCCTGTTCCTACCTCTTGATTTTCCGTCGGATTGGTTAACTGAATAATTCCCACATTTTCATACGGGTTGCCCGCATTGGCTATTTCGCAGATTTCCCCGATGGTAAACTGGAAATCGCAATGCCCTTTGACCAGCCCGCCGAGCAGGTTGTAATCTGCGCCAACTGCGCCTTGCGCCCAGAACGGGTTGGGCAGTTTTGCCTGCAAAGCCATGGCGGCAGCCATATCGAGGATAGTGAATTCTTTGGTTCCTCCGAAAACCTTGACCCGGATGCCAAGCGCAACATCCAATCCTGCCCACACTTGTCCTTGTGCGTACCAGCCGTTGATTCCCAACTGTTGCCCGCCAAGGTTTGTGCAAGTAGCTCCCGAACCGTAGTCAAGCACCGAGATGTCGAACCCCAGCTCGGCTGCGAGACTCGCTTTGAAAATAGCGAAGGTGTAGTCTTTCGAGCCGAGGTTGATTTCCGAACCGAAAATGAAGCCATCGCCCGTACCCGTCAAATCGCTTCGCTGATTTAAGCTACTGACATCCGTTGCGCCGGTCAACTGGAGGATGTGTGCAGGCAGCGGCGGCATGGGGTCGAGGTTTTTGCCAATTTGCAGGTAGGCTCGGAACCCGGCAATGTTGCCAATCACGGGTACATTTATATCCATGCCCACCCGATTGTCTTCGCCAAAGCCGTAGAATGGTTTGCCGATTTTGATGTACCAGTCTCCGGGCTTGATGCTGACTTCTGCAAATCCGAGTTGATTGCCTGGACCGCTTCCTTTCAGGAAACCGGCATCCAGATATACTTCCAATTGTCCGTGAAAATGCTTTTTGTTGAAGTCCATGTGCAGGTCCACATTGGCTGACATTGCCGAACCATTCGGTTTTTGCCCCGGACTGCCGACGCCGCATGGAGCATGAATATTCATGGCATCCATGAATCTGGCGTTGCCATAAATCCATGCATCACTAATACCCCCACCTTCACTGGACGAATTGAAAAGCATTTCAAAGGTGACGTTGCCGTTGAAAGCCTTCTCATTAGGGAGTGCCATAGCGATGGTGAGTTTGAGACCTAAGCCTTTGTTAGCATCTGGTGTATAGTGTATGCCGGAAATGGATGTGCCAATAGAATCTGGTATAGCTCCACCGGTGCAAACGGGCAAACCGGCACCGATGGAATCACGAGTCATCCGATGATAAACTCCACCGCCCAAACCTTTGACTGTAATGGGTCCCATTTGGAGACTAAGTCCGCAGACCAATGCATCCACGAAGAAATACTTGCTTCCGCCAACTCTCCCAAACTGGGCAACAGCAGTCAAATCCGCATTAAAATTTTCAAATTTCACATGGACTTGTCCCCTGAATCCTGAACCATAAGTAGAATTATCCTTGAAAAAATTGATGCAACCACTCAAATCATCTACGCCTGGGAAGCTAATTCCACTCAGGCATATTTTATCAACTTCAAAATCCTTGTACACCCATCGCTGCCTGCCATTGAAATCCTTCAACTCGCCGATTATTTTTATCCCGCCACTGGCTGTAATGGAAGCGGGAGCATCGCCTATGGTGATTGCCGCATGAAACTTCAAAGCCGGGTCGCCGCTGCTTGTCTTCACCATGTCGATGTTGGAAACAGCGAGTCCAAAGCCGCCAAAATTTACGCCTATCTCTCCCGGCACACTCCATTTGCCGGGACTGAAATATGGGGACTTGTTGGAAACTTGTAGGTTTTCGAATTTGACATTGCCAGCATGAAGGTCTAATCCTCCCAAGTTTCCAGTAATATTTATAGAACCAAACAGGGTGGCGACCATGGTAAAATCCTCATTTTCAAACTTCATGTCAATGCTGGAATTCGAATGCAAGACAAGATTTGAGCCTTTCCACAATGGAACGCAGTAATTTCCGGGAGTTCCATTAGCACCAAGCGTTTGCACGGTAAAACGGTAAATATTGCCTGGCTCTATAAAAGCACGATATTGAAAGCAGTCGCTCGCAGCTGGGACGCCTACGTTGCAGGAAGTGCCATCGCTAACTATCGGGACGTGAATCAAGCCTTTGAAATTGGCATTCTCAAGATGGCTGTACAAAACGTTTAAGGTGAAAGAATCCACCGAAAACGCCCAGCCATCGGCGTTGCCGTTCCCGATGTCGAGCAAGTTGGCAGCATAAGCCGTGCCGCTGAACCCCATGTCGTCAATTACCACGTCTTTGACACCGATAGTCACAACATTACTACCATTGGTAAAATGCTTTGGCATCGTTAGGGAAAGGTTCCGGATATAAAATCCTTTCCACATGGGTTGGAAAACTCCACCGCCTGCAAAAGCACATGAATAGCCGGGTGGTGGTGGAAAAGTAGGCGATTGGGTTTCGCTGAAATCCAACACTACCGTGTTCATGCGCCATTTCAAATCTTCCAATCCATTTATTACAAACGGGTCCATGCTAAGTTCCACGTAGAACTCTCCCCAAGTTGGAAAAAACACTTGGAAATATCCATGCACCCGGTCAGGAGGAGGCAAGATGATACCGGCGGTGTCCGTAGGCATTACAATGTTGCGGCAAATTTCCACCTCCGCTTCGATGCCTATGCCAGCGAAGCCCATGCAATCTATGGACACGTAAGTATTGGTAGAGCCTTTAACTATCAATCGAGCTGCATTGCTAAGGCGCACAGCAACGTCGTTTTTCAACTTTAATGTGGCGGGTAGTGCTGGTCCGGTCGGACCAAATTGAATTCCATGCCCCTCGAAAACAATCCGTTGGCCATTGTGAGGCAGTTCGAGCACGATGTAGGCATTCATCACTGCTGTCGTCTGCGTAAAGACCAAACTGTCTAAGTAAATTTGGTACAACCTGCCATCCGATGCCCGGTTGCCGACGATGATAGGCATTAAGGTTGGGTCATGTTCGGTTAGCATTAGTGGTGCATTCAAAAGTTCTGCTTTCCGCTGATTGGCAATAGCATCCAAATAATAAGCACGGTGGATACCGTTGATTTCCTGCCACCCTTGCCGGAACTGAAAGGAAATATCTTCTGGTGTAATTTCAAGCGACTCGAACAGTGCTTTGGTAAGTTGGTCATTTTCGGCATTGTCCGCCAGGAAATTGAAGTTGGTTGCAGTATCGTTTTCTGAGTCATGTTTGTAAGAAAGACCTGCCGGTTGTATGTTCGAGGCAAGGTTTTCAACACCCGGCGCCGGATTGAAACCAAACAACTGTTCGTATTCCTGCAAACCTTTTTCCTTGGCTTTTTCCCGCAGCCATTGAATCAACTCCTCCCGATCGGAATACTTATCCGCTTCTGCTTGTGAAAATCTTTTTATTTCTTCCAAAAGCTCGGCGGCAAAGTCTTCCAAGCCATTGTCCCGCAAATCGGCGAAAATGTCTTTCACCCGGATGAAGAGAAACAGGTTTTTATCGCAGTCGTAAAGCTGAATATGCTTGCGCTCCAAGGAATCTTGCAAGGGGTTTCTATCCACGTTGAGAATCAATGGTTCCGGTCTTTTGGTAAAATGCTCATGCATTCCTTCCTTGAAGTATTCTTCTTGAAATTCTGTCCCGGGTCCGAAAATAAATTTGCGCTCATAGCCAAGCGTATTCATGTAGCTATTCATTGAGCTTCTAATGCCGTCGCAATTCGTACTTTTTTCATCTATGCTGTCCTGGTAAAAAGACTCGAGTTCATCGAGCACCTGTTCCAGCCAGATTTGCAGGGAGTCACCTACTTCGTTGGCGAGCGCAAGCCCCGCCTCCGATGCGGGGTCGTCATTGAGCCAATAATAGCCGGGAGCGGTACAAGGAGGCTCCTGCTCGTATTCATGCATCTGCTCCTGCGTACAGCCATCGGGATTTTTTGTAGTTCCAGTTTCAAAGTGTATTCCGTTTACGTCAAAACCCCATGGGTCTAAGACGCCTGAAGAATCTATAATTGTTCCTGGCGGAAAATTCTCGAAAGGTGGCACCTGAGCATAGGTTCCATTTGGACCAAATCCCATTTCATCCCATGGATATCCTGTCACGTTATGAATGCCTGTACTATCAAATCCTGGCATTGATGGTGAGGGTACGCAAATCTCCCCGCCAAAAGCAATGGGTCCTGGGTCAAGGTCGGGGTAATACATAGGGTCGTCACTAACGCCCCGCACCGTGCCATAACAAATATGTCCTTGCGCATTTATTCTAACTTGTTGAAATTCCACTCGCACCAAAGCATCGCCGAAGGGAAGCGGAATATAGCCGTTGCCATGCCAGTCTCCATCGCCCATAAACCACATTGAATCTACCTCAATAGGAAAACCACCTATATACAATGTGTCGAAACTTCTATTCCTGACTGTATCGCAACAACAGGGTGACGCAACAAATGGAGCCCCGCATAGGAATGGCGGCAAAGTGATAGACTTTGGGGAGAGCATCGCCACATTCTTCACCTGCACCCAATCGCTTTCCGACGCCGGGTAGTTTTCAATCGGCGGGCAAAGTTTCCGCACTTCGATTTGGTAGGTTTTCAGGTGATCTAAATTCACCAAAGTTGCTTCAAGCCCTTCTATAACTATAATGGACTTCCAAAAGTCAGGGTCGGCTTTTCCTTCCGGCTTGTACCGCACTTCATACCGGATGCCTCCTTTAACATTAGAAGCGGAAACGCCATGCCATGCCAAAGTCAGGTTGTCAATCGCCACCCGTTTTACTGCCACCTTATCGGGCGGAGTACATTCGGGGATATTGCCAACGGTATTATGCTTAGTCGGAATTGCCGGGTTGGAAACCAGTTCAGCCGATAATTCTCCTGAATGCCAGTCAGCGGGAGGAAATGGAGCTTGGCTCGAAGCCAACATCGTCCAGAAAAGGAAAGACAAAACCAGGAAGGTGAATCTTGGATGCATAGCCAAAGGGATTGAAGCAGGCGAGTAAGCGAGTAGGCGAATATGCCGGTGCTGCTCACCAACTATTTTTTAAAGTGAAATGGGAATGCCGGAATTGAATCAAAACTTAGCGAAGCGCAGCAGGTGTTCGTTATCCTCCAACTTGATTTTTAGAAAATAAACCCCTGTGAGCAAGTCGCTGGTCGGAACGACAAGCTGTTGCGTTCCTTGCGCAGCATCGAATGGTTGCGTTCGTTGGATGGAGCCTTGCAAATCAATCAATTGCCAATCACCCCGATACGGTCGGTCGGTTGAAAAAGGCACAATCAATTGTGTGCGGGCGGGATTGGGAAAGGCAGCCCCGAAGGTCAGCCCGCCTTGCGAGATGCCATCCGCCCCGGGCGGGTTGGTTGACTCCGTCGCTTCACAAAAGACCGGAATGGCTTGAAATTCACAATCGCCGGAAAATTCGAGCAGGAAGCCTTTATTCGAGGCATAGTTGTTCACGAACAAGGCATAAGTCTCGCCTGCCTGCGCCTGCACGGGCACCAAAAAGTTGTCGTCGCCAGCCTGGCAGCCTTGCTTTTCAGCAACGTCATTTGCCAATGCGCTCAAGCCGGTTGCACCGGTGCATGGTATTGAAGATGTAGCATCCGCCTCGCCCAGGTTTTCTCCGGACGCCATGCAGCGGACTTCCACTTTCGAGGCGCAATCGTCCCAACTATTAGGCAGTCGAAACAGCACGAAGTCTATGTCGTCCTTTTCATCCAGCGGCAGCAAGGTGAAAGCCAGCGAGCCGCCGGTCTTTATTTTCCATTTGAACCAGGCGGAATGAGATTCGGGATAGGATTGCGAATGGCAAGTCGTACCGCCAACCTCTTGGGCTTGGTCTCCGCTACCGGCAAACTCAGGGATCGCCACTGTCGTCTTTTCACATATAAAGTATGCGGTCGAACAATCGGCAATTTTGCCTTGCGACCAGGCAAAAGAAAGCCAAGCCCCCAAGAGGGCAAGGGTGGGTAATATCTTCTTCATGTCGAATCGATTTAAAAAAGGATGTGCTTCAAAAACGGCTGCAAGTTCCGCACTTCATTTTGACCAATCAACTGACAAAATCTGACAACTTCTGACAAGGTCGTACAGATAGTAAAAAAAAATCGGGCAAACGCCCTGAAAGCCGGTGGAGCCGGAAGCCTGCGCTTTCCGAGACGGCTTGACAAAACGTTTGCCCAACCAAAAGACCCCGGTTTTACCGTTCCCAGCCATCCCTTTCTTCCTTGTTCGGATTGCCGTACTGCCGGTAAATGATTTCCTGGCATTTCGGCGTCAGGATGCGGGCGTCTAACTCGATGCCGTCCCGCTTGAGCCAGCGGGAAAGGGTGCGGGGATGGATGTTGAATTCCCCCGCCATTTCCTCCCTTGTTTTCACGGGAGGATTCGATTGAGAATTGGAGTGTTTTTCCATTAGAAAAGCGGTTTTATTGAAAGATTTGGATATCCTGAATGAAAAGAGGTGAACAAGACTGGTCAGCAAGGTCGTCGTCGAAAGGAAGACAGATAAGCCGATGAAAAAGGCAGAACTATTTCTACGGGTAAGAATAATACACTCAGAGAGAGAGAGAGAGAGAGAGAGAGAGAGAGAGAACAAGCCAATTGTTCCTCTCGAGAAAAAAAGCAAAGTTTGAAACTGTACGGATTGGGTACATAGCCAAGCGTGTAAGCGTTTTTGGAAATATTTTGGCAAAAAAATAGAGCGGTCAAAAGTAGGTCTCGATGCCGGTCTGGTCAATCGTACTTTTGTACGATTTTTAGGAAAATCAGGGTTGAAAAATGACGTCTTCAAACTTCACCTACCAAAGACGAAAGTGCCTGTCAAGCAAACAATGGGAGATAAAGCCACGTGAATAAAAACATTTCTTTTCAAAATACAGGCACCCGCAAAAACAATAAGTGTGTTTGCAATCTTCGCAGGCATCTCAGCCAGAGCGAAACAAACAAAAGCTTTTACGATAATCGCATTCACTTCTTCAAATTCCAATTTTTGTAAAAAGGTAACCCGTTCAGGGATTCCATTTCTGCAATTTGAGAGAATGCACGTGCTCATCGCCACAGATTTATTCAGACAAGCCTGCCGTCAAAAGCAGCCTTCCCAGTGGCTGACAGCCGCCTTCCCCGAATGATAAAAATCAACCGACCCGTCTGATTTAAGTCAGCCGACCCCCCTTTTTCGCCCGCCTACCTTAGCCGCCGAATTCAAAATTTTTCAAGAATGAAGATACTTCTTGCATTGATTGTCGTGAGTCTCATCGTAGCCATTGGCTTCCTCGCCGCCTTCATCTGGGCGGTAAAATCCGGGCAATACGAAGACGAGGTCACGCCATCCATCCGGATGCTTTTTGATGACAAGCCCGGTAAATCCACGCAGGAAAAATAGCGGGGTTTAGCAGGTGTAGGATGGTTCAGGAGGTTTAAACCTCGCTCAACCGCCTGAACCTTCTAAACCAAACAAATACCATCATGACGCAAGTTGAAAGGTTCTACTACGACAACGCCATCGTGAAGAAATTTGCCTACGCCTCGGTGTTCTGGGGACTCATCGGGATGATTGTGGGCTTGTTGATGGCTTGTCAATTATTTCTACCCGCCCTCAATTTCGAGGTGCCCTGGCTGACTTTCAGCCGCATCCGTCCCCTTCACACCAATGCGGTGATTTTCGCCTTCGTCGGCAACGGCATTTTCATGGGGGTTTATTACTCTTTGCAACGGTTGCTGAAAGCCAGGATGTTGAGCGATATGTTGAGCAATATCCACTTTTGGGGATGGCAGCTCATCATCGTTTCGGCGGCGCTGACATTGCCTTTGGGCATCACGACCAGCGGCGAATATTCTGAATTAGTGTGGCCCATAGACCTCGCCATCACGCTGGTTTGGGTGGTTTTTGGCATCAATATGTTCGGAACCATCATCAAGCGCCGGGAGTCGCACCTATATGTTGCCGTGTGGTTTTATATCGCCACCTGGATAACAGTAGCCGTGTTGCATATCGTGCGAAGCCTGGCAGTGCCGGTTGATTTTCTGCACCAATATGGCGCATTTGCCGGGGTGCAAGAGGCGCTGGTGCAATGGTGGTACGGGCACAACGCAGTGGCGTTTTTCCTGACGACGCCTTACCTCGGCTTGATGTATTACTTCATGCCGAAAGCCGCCAATCGCCCGGTTTATTCTTACCGGCTCTCCATCATTCACTTCTGGGCACTGATTTTCATTTACATCTGGGCGGGACCTCACCACTTGCTCTATACTTCGCTGCCCGATTGGGCGCAGTCGTTGGGGATGGTATTTTCACTGATGCTGATTGCGCCGTCTTGGGGTGGCATGTTGAACGGCTTGCTGACGCTGCGGGGCGCTTGGGACAGGGTGCGCACCGACCCGGTTTTGAAATTCATGGTCGTCGCCGTGACCGCTTACGGCATGTCCACTTTCGAGGGACCGATGATGTCCATCAAAAGCTGGAACGCCGTCACCCACTACTCCGACTGGACAATTGGTCACGTTCACGTAGGCGCACTCGGCTGGAACGGCATGCTCACATTCGGCATCATTTACTGGCTGCTGCCAAGAATTTTCGATACAAAACTTTACTCCACGAAGTGGGCGAACATCCACTTCTGGCTCGGCACGCTGGGCATTATTTTCTATGCTATCCCGATGTATTGGTCGGGCGTCGTGCAGAACATCATGTGGCGGGCATTCACGCCAGACGGCTTCCTGGTCTATCCGAACTTCCTGGAAACTGTCACGCAGATTATCCCGATGTACGCCATTCGTGCGTTGGGCGGCACGTTGTTTATCAGCGGCGTGGTGCTTGCCATTGTCAATTATTGGAAAACCGTGAAGAGCGGCAAATTAGTCGCCAACGAAGCCGCCGAAGCACCGTCGAGGGTGACGCCCGTCGTGCATGGCAAGGAACACTGGCACCGGTGGATTGAAAAACGCCCGATTCAAATGCTCATCGCTTCCCTCGTATTGGTTCTGATTGGCGGCATGGTCGAGATATTCCCGATGCTTTGGGTGGATGAAAACGTACCGAAAATATCCACCGTAAAACCATACACCCCGCTGGAATTGGAAGGCAGAGACCTCTACGTGCGGGAAGGTTGCGTAGGCTGCCACTCGCAGATGGTGCGCCCATTCCGCTTCGAGACGGAGCGTTACGGCGAATACTCGAAATCCGGCGAATTCGTGTACGACCGCCCATTCCTCTGGGGCAGCAAGCGCACCGGTCCCGACCTGGCAAGGGAAGGCGTTGGCAAGCTGAAAAAATCGGATAGCTGGCACTACAACCACATGTACAATCCACGCAACGTGTACGAGCAAAGCATCATGCCCGCCTACCCGTGGATGATAACCAACGACCTCGATACTTCGCTTACTGCGAAGAAAATCAAGGTGTTGCGTGGTATGGGCGTGCCTTACGAAGAAGGCTACGAAACCATCGCCACCGGCGACCTCGCAGCCCAGGCAAAGAAAATCGCCGACAATCTGCGAGCCGAAGGCATCAAGCAGGACGGTTTGGAAAGGAAAGAAATCATCGCCCTCATCGCCTACTTGCAACGCCTCGGCGTGGACATCTCGGCGCAGGCGCAGGCTAAAAAATAGTGATTTGGTGATTTGGTGATTTGGTGGTTGGGACGTCAGAC
>CAZHLB010000094.1:0-13644 GCA_964533005.1 uncultured Saprospiraceae bacterium | reverse complement strand
CGGTGTTCAGCGATTGCCCTTGAGCGAGGGTGAACAGAATGACCGCTTTGCCATCTTTCGGAGCGATTTGCACACGGGCAGGCGTGTTCACGGTCTGCCAATCTTTCGGAATAGGGAATTGGAATTTCAGCACCGGGTGGTAAAAAACGTCGCCCTCGACGAAGCCTTCACGAGGGTCTTCGCCGTAAACGATGCCGTCAATCATGCGCAGGTACTCGTCCCGGTTGACCTTCAAAGTGCTGGCGGATTTGCCTGCTTTTTGCTGCTCCTTGTCGGCGAGTTGATGCACCCTTGTGTTGCGTTGACCGGGGTCGGGATGCGTGGAAAGGAAGGTCGGAATGCCGCCGCCCGACTGGTCTTGGATGCGCCCGATGGTCTGGAAAAAATTAGCCATCTGGTGCGCATCGTAGCCGACTTTGGTGGAATACTCAACGCCCAGCCCATCCGACTGGCTTTCGTGGTCTCTGCTAAATTTGAGGAACAGCACCTGCACACCTGCATTCGCCAGGTCGGAATATTTTCGAAAATCCTCCGACACCGCCATTCCAAGCACCAAACCAAGCTGCGCCAAAATCAAATCGCTCTGCTGCTTGGCGGAGTGGCGAGCCGTGACGTGCCCGATTTCGTGCCCCAGCACCCCGGCAAATTCCGCCTCGTTGTTGAAGTGCGCCATGATGCCACGTGTGAAATAAACGTAGCCGCCCGGCACGGCGAAGGCGTTGACCACCGGCGAATTGAGGATGCGAAACTGGTAATCCAGCTTCGGGCGGTGGCTGATAGCACCCATCGCTTTGCCTTTTTCGTTGATGAATTTTTGCAGTTTTTCGTCTTCGTACAAGCCGAATTCCTGAATCACCTGCGGGTCGTACGCCAAGCCCATCGCCCTTTCCTGGCTTTCGGAAACGAGCATGAATTGCTTTTTTCCGGTCACCGGGTTGCGGGCGCAGGAGAGCCAATGCAGGGTGAAAATGAGCGCCAGGACGAGCAGGCGGGAGGTAGGAAAGATGGATTTTTTCATGCCATTTAGTTTTGAGTGCGGAGCCGAAAGCTGACAGGTGGGAAACGGGTTTTTGCAGGGGAAAAAATTTCATTTTTTCCCCTCCAAAAACCCGTTTCCCACCTGTCAGCTTTTTGCCAAAACGTTGCTGCCAACGGCAAGTTTTGACGGGCGGTTGGTCAAAAGTAGTTGTAGGCTTTTGGTCTTCAGGAAAAAAACAAGCCTTTGTTTAAATTGTGTTGCGCCAAAAGCAGTAGACAAATTCTGCTCTGTCAAATATTGCTCGGCTCATGGCTCGAACAGGATATTCGCCTCCAGATTGTGGTCAATCAAGCCGATGCTGTTTTCATTTTCCTTCACGCCAAACGTGGTGAGAAAGGACAAAAACAAATGCTTTTTCGTCTTGCTAACGCGCCGGAAGGTTTCCATTTTTTCCCGCAGGGCTGCAGCATCGGAGCGGTCGAGCGAGAGGGAGGCGTTGTAGAATTTGAACTCGAACAGGTTGATAGTCTGGTCTTTGCGGTCAAGCACCAAATCAAATTGGAAGCCTTTTTCGTCCTTGGTTCCGGCATAAACGAAAGAAGAAGGTTCCGCGTAAATGCCAGCAATGCCAAGTGCTTTTTTGATTTGAAGCAGGTGCTTGAGGCAAACATTTTCGAAAGCGTAGCCGCACCAGCTTTTGAAAGTGGCGGTCTGGCTATAAGTCTGCCACCACTCGTTACCGAGCTTCGGTTTATCTTCGATAAAATGCAGGTAGAACAATGAATATTCGTCGGTCAGCCGGTACGTGACTTCCCGTTTGATTTTACCAAAAGGAAAATATTGGGTGATAAAACCTGAAAAAAACAGCTCTTCCAAAACCTTGGAAGTTTTGCCGCCGTCGGGCAAACCGACGCCACGGATGATTTCGCTTCGAGTCATGCCCTTCCATTTTTGAGCGAGCGCCCGCACGACGACGCTGTGCCGGGCGGCATTTTCAAAAAGAGCGGGATACAGGTTTTGAAATTCTTTTGCGAGAGTGCCGCCGGGCGAAAAACAGATGCGCCCGATGTTTTCCACGGCGCTTTTACCCGGCTCGATTTCTTTCAAATAATGAGGGATGCCGCCGAGCGCCATGTAAAGCTGCAAGACTTGGTAGCGTTCGAGGCGGACGTTGCGGCTGCGCAGGTAGAGTTCCGTTTCGTGCAACGTAAATGGTTGTAAATCAAGCCTTCGGGTAATCCGGTTGTGCAAACCGCCTCGGTCGTTGACTACCTGTTCAATCATCCAGGACGCCGCCGAGCCGCAAATCACGACGACGATGTTTTGGTCGGCGCACCAACTGTTCCAAAAAAATCCAAGCGCCCGCAGGAAGCCCGATTTGCGGGAGTCGAACCAGGGCAACTCGTCCAGAAAAACGACCATTTTTTGCGCAAACGCCTGTTTTTCAAGCGCAAGGATGAGCATCTGGAAAGCTTCGAGCCAATTTTTAGGTTTCAATTTCGCCTCGCTGCCGTAGAAAGTCTTGTTGATTTTGAAGGCAAAATTTTGCAGTTGCTCGGCGTGCCTGGCGTTTTGGACGCCTGTTGCTTCAAAGGCAATGCGGCTGCCGAAAGTGTTTTTCACCAAATAGGTTTTGCCGACCCGCCTCCTGCCGACCACTGCCACCATCTCCGGTTCGGTTGAATTCAAGGCTGCCTGTAGTGTGGCTTGCTCGCTTGCTCTGCCAATGAAGTTTTGGCTCATTGTTTATTTTCTAAAATTTTGACTTTCAGTTTTTTACAAAAAATCTGAAATGAAAAACTTGGTTATACCGGGCTGTAAGTGGGTAAATTTATACCGTTACCGCCCGATATAGCTTCTTTTTCTTCAAAAAAAGAAGCCAGGTACGCCTCAACTCAAAACATGCCGTTCATCACAATCTCTGAGGTGGAGGCAGGGTTTTCCGATTTAAACTGAACTGACCGGCTTCTTTCTTAACCCAATTTTAACCGCCCCGCCCTCATCCCAACTCAGGGTGAATGAGTTAGTAACGTGTCCTGTTCACAAATCTTCGCCCCGCTCGCCAGAACCATATTTCTTGAACAATTGCCTTTTCACAACCTTCTAATTCTTAACGAAAACGCACTGCCTATGCGCTGAACTTCTCCGCTTGTGCCGCAGTGAAAAGAAGCGAAGGCTTCCTCGCTGCCGCAGATTTTAACCTTAATATTTACCGAAATGAGAAGGATTTTCATCTCTTGCCTCAGCCTGCTCGTGCTGGCAGCATGGAGCTTGCCCGCCAGCGCACAATATTTTGGCAGGAACAAGCCCCGCTACGAAGAATTCGACTTCAAAGTCGTGCAGACCCCGCACTTCGAGCTTTACCAGTACCTCGACAATCCGGAGCTTTTGAAAGAATTGGCTTCGCAAACGGAGCATTGGTACCTGCTCCACCAAGCCGTGCTCGCCGACACTTTCAAGCACAAAAACCCGCTGATTCTCTACAACGACCATGCGGATTTCCAGCAAACCAATGCCATTTCCGGTGAAATCAGCGTCGGCACGGGCGGCGTGACGGAGGGTTTGAAAAACCGGGTCGTCATGCCTATTCACCATTCAAATGCGCAAACCAAACACGTCTTGGGACACGAGTTGGTACACGCATTTCAGTACCATTTGATTATCAACGGTGACTCGACCTCGCTGCAAAGCCTGTCGAATTTGCCGCTTTGGATGATTGAAGGCTTGGCGGAATACATGTCCATCGGGCGAGTAGATGCGAACACCTCGCTTTGGATGCGGGATGCCGTGCTGAACGATAAAGTGCCGAGACTCAAGGACTTGTACAATCCCGAGTTTTTTCCCTACCGTTGGGGGCAAGCATTTTGGGCGTTCGTCGCTGGGCTGAAAGGCGACGACGTGATTGCGCCGCTGTTCGTTTCCACTGCTAAATATGGCTTCGAAGAAGCCTGCGAACAGGTGATTGGCATCAAGGAAAAGGAGCTTTCCAAACTTTGGGTGGACGCCATCAAAAATCACTACGGACAGTTTTTGGACGACCGGAAGGAGCGGTTCGTGGGCAGCCCGTTTATCACGAACAAGAAGCAGGGCGGCAGGCTCAACATTCACCCGATGCTCAGTCCGAATGGCAAATACGTGCTATTCATGAGCGAAAAAGACATTTTCGGGATTGATATTTTCCTGGCGGACGCCGCTTCCGGCGAGGTCATTCGCAAGGTGCATAGCTCCACCCGTGCCGGTCACCTTGACGATTTGAGTTTCATCGAAAGCGCTGGAACGTGGTCGCCGGACAGCAAACAAATCGCCTTCGTTGGCGTGAGCAAAGGCGACAACGTGTTGGTCGTCAAAGATTTGCAGGGAAAACAGTTGGAGACTTTCGCTATTCCCGGTGTGCCTGCGTTCAGCAATCCCGCCTGGTCGCCGGACGGCAAAAACATCGTCGTGGCAGGCTTGGTCAACGGGCAGGTGGACTTGTTCATGGTCAACCGCCAAACCAAAAAAGTGACCCGGCTAACCAACGACCGCTTCTCCGAAATGCACCCTGCCTGGTCGCCGGACGGCTCAAAACTCGCCTTCGCCACCGACCAACTTGCCCTCGAAAAAAGCGCCGACCGTTGGACTGCTAACATCGCAGTGATGAGTATGGAGGGCGACCGGAAGGTCAAAGTCTATGACTTCTTCTACGGCGCAGACAATCTCAACCCAGTCTTCGACGCGGCTGGAAACATCTGGTTTTTGAGCGACCGGGACGGCTTCCGCAACCTGTACAAATTCGAGCCGGGCAGTGGCAAAATCGTGCAGCAAACGGAATTTCTGACCGGCATCAGCGGCATCACGCAGTACGCTCCCGCCATCACGGTGAGCATCAAGGAAAACCGGGACAGGGTCTTTTTCACCCACTACTTCAAAGGCAGCTACAACATTTACAAGGCAAAAACGGAGGATTTTCTAAACCGTCTCGTTGCCGCCGACAGCGTGAATTTGGCTGCCGCAACTTTGATGCGCCTGAACAAACGTGCCCCCAACCTCGTCGAAGCAAACCTTTCAAAAATGGACGAACTGCCCAGCCTGGCTGCTGCGGAGACGAAACTCGTGCCGTACAAATCAAAATTTAAGCTCGACTACATCGGCGGAGGCGGAGGCATCGGCGTCGGAACGGGAGCGATGTACGGCGGCACGACAACGGGTGTGGCAGGCGGCGTGGACATGCTTTTCAGCGACATCCTCGGCAACCACCAGTTTTACACGAGCCTTTTTTTGAACGGCGAGATTTACGATTTCGGCGGACAGTTGGCTTACCTCAACCAGAAAAAGCGGTTCGGCTGGGGCGTGGCATTCTCGCACATGCCTTACACGAGCGGCAGGTTCGGCTTCGTCGGCTTGGACACTTTGCCGATTGAAGACACGCCGCCGCTGGAATTTCAGCACTACGTTTTTGACAAAATCAGGACGTTCGAGGAGAAAATCAGCGTGTTTTCGCAGTACCCGTTTTCGAGGACTTTGCGCATCGAAGGCGGCGCTTCGTTCGCTTTTTACAACAACCGGGTTGACCGCTACGACCAATATTACGACGACTTTGGCAGGCTGATTTATCAAGACCGGGAAAAAGTGGAGCCGGAGGAGGTGGGCTTGGGCAACCTGTTCGAAGGCAGCCTCGGCGCAGTGGATTTGGCTTTCGTGGGCGACAACAGCTACTTCGGTTTGGCGTCGCCGGTGAAAGGGCATCGCTTCAGAATTGGAGCGGAGCGGTATTTCGGCGATTTCAATCTGTACAACCTGACCCTCGATGGGCGAAAATATTTCTTCGCCAAGCCCTTCACCTTCGCCATGCGAGCTATGCACTATGGTCGTTACGGGCCCGATGCGAACTCGTTTTACAACATTTTCCTCGGCTATCCCTGGTACCTGCGAGGCTATCAATACGACGCCGCCACCGAGATTTTGCAGCAAAACGGGCGGGATATTGACGAGCTTTTTGGCAGCAAAATCGGCTTGGCGAACTTTGAAATCCGCCTGCCTTTCACGGGGCCCGAACAGTTGGCGGTGATAAAATCGAAGTTCCTGTTCACGGAATTGTCAGTGTTCACCGACGGTGGTTTGGCGTGGGATTATTTCGGAACGCCCGACCCGAAAGACGGCGGCGACTTGCGGCAATTTGATTTCAACCCGTTGTTCAGCGCAGGCGTGAGCTTGCGGGTGAACTTGTTTGGGGCGCTGATTTTGGAGCCATATTATGCTTGGCCCCTGCTGAAAGAGACGAAGGGGGTGTTTGGGTTGAATATCGTGCCGGGGTGGTGAGGATATTGTGTCGAAAGTCCTGTCAGCACTCGAAGTGCTGACAGGACTGAAATCGGGAAGAGGAAGTAAATCCAACCATTGAGGGTACGTTGCGATGAGCAAACGCTGTTCATTTTCAGTGTTGTATCCATTTTTTAGCCTGCATTCCACCTTTGGAATTTACTGATTAGAGACTGTTTCACCGTCCGGGAGAAATGAACAAAACGGCTTTTGCAGCGTCCTACCGGCATCTTTCATCCTACCATTTTCACATTCTTTCACAGTGCTAAAATCAAAAGCCGATGAAAAAAATTTACTTCTCCATCTTCCTTTCCACGCTGTTTTGCCTGACGGCAAAAGCTACCATTCACACCATCCAGGTCAACGATTTCGCTTTCGTTCCCGACGACCTGACGGTCATGGTAGGCGACACTATCCGTTGGATTCGCAACGACGCCACCGCAACGCACACGACTACCTCCGCCACTATCCCTACGGAAGCCATGCCATGGGATGAAACCATCAACGCCAGCAACACTTCCTTCAGCTACAAGGTAGCGGTGGCAGGCGAGTACGACTACGTGTGCACGCCTCATCAGGCAATGGGCATGGTAGGCAGTTTCACGGCTACCGGTACCAGCGCCGGTGAAGTGGAGCCGAAACCATTTTTCAGCGTGGATGGCAACGTGGTTTCCGAGCGAATCACAGTCAGGTTGCACCTCGCCTCAGCAATGAAAATCACGCTGCAACTGCGCACGCTCACCGGCACATTGGTCGAAACGCTGGATGCCAGCGAGTGGGCGGCTGGCGACCATGCTTTTACGATGCCGGTTTCGGATTTGCCAAAAGGCTTGTATTTGCTGGAAGTTGTGGCGGAAAACAGGCGGCTGACCAGGCGAGTATTTATCGAATGAAACAGGGGCGAGGCAATGTTTTTCAGCGTAAAAAGACCTCACAAGCCGGATGAAGGGCTTATCCAAGCCCTTCATCCCGGCTTTGCTGAACTCAATCGAAGTCAAAAAAATCCTTCAAAAAAGACTTTTTCCGGTGCTTGTTGTAATGCCCGCCGTAGTTGGGCTGGTGGCGATAGTCGTCGTCGCCCTGGCGGTATTCTGGCTCCCGGCGGAATTCCGCCTCACGCCGGCGGTCGTCGTCATCGTCTTTTTTGGAAAAAGCCGTTTCCGAACGCTCGATAATTTTATCCAGCTCGCCCCGGTCGAGCCAGACGCCCCGGCAGGTGGGGCAGTAATCAATTTCGACGCCCTGGCGGTCGGTCATCAGGAGGTCAACGTTGCATTTTGGACACTTCATAATTGGTGATTGTTGATTGTTGATTGATTATTGTTGGTTGCCAAAATCGCTGTACTGCAGTGATGGCTTTTGAAGGTAAACGCAGGACTTGCGGCTATGGCTCACTGACAATCAAATGGTCTAAAACATCCGTCCCACCTGCGCCGCCCTGCGCCATTGCCGACTCAAATTCCCTCGTTTTTTTAATCATTTGGATGGCAAGAAAAAGCGCCGGGATGTCGAAAACCGCTGCTGCAATGGAAAAAAGGGAGGCGGTAGTCAACTCGTCCACCGTATCAGCTTTGAGGCTCAAGCGGAAAGAAATGCGTCCGATGATGTTGCCAATTATCCAAAACGCCCACCACCAACCCACCAATTCCGAGCTTTCGACGGCAGGTCTGGATTGAATTTGCTCCTGCGTTTTATCCCAGATTTCCTTCATGATGTGGTAGGGTCGGAACAAATTCAGGATGGGAACAAACCAGCTTCCCGCCGCCCAGCCTTCCGAATATTCAAGCCCGGGTGCGCCGATGGCGTGCAAATTCCAGTAGGCACGCCTGAACCACAAGATGAAAAAAACAGCGGCGAGGATGAATCCGGCGAGGTAAAGAATGGAAAGAATGCCTTGGCGGAGGTCGTTGGAGGTGGCGGCGCTATCGTCTATGTTTCCGCCGGTCAGCAAATTGTACTCCATGAAATTTGAAACCAGCATCAAACACGAGAGTCCGAGCAAAATCCAAAAAACCAGGATGGTTTGATTTGCTCTTTGCAGGTTGGGTCGGACGATGTTTTCCATTGGATAAAGTTTTGAAGTGAAAAAGGATGTAAGGCGAAAGTAAGTAGTGATACAGAAATGGAAAGGGGATGGTCAGAATTTCAACAAAGGCTGATTCACGCAATTTGGACGACTGGTTATTTCTCTTTTTTCTTGCCGTATTCAGGCGCAGGCGGCTCGCTGGCGAGCGCCAAAGGTTGCAGTTCAGGTTCCGGCATCTTGTAGCGCCTCGGCATCTTCGCCAATTTTGCCTCGGTCAAGCTTCTTTGTTTCAAAAAATCAATAAAATCAACCACTTGCGCCTGCTGCTCGGCAGATAAATCGGCAAAACCAGCTGGTTGCGAAGCCGCCACCGCCGACCTTGCCGCCGCTGCAAATTTCTCACCTCCTGCCACCAAAAACAGCTCCACGCCCAGCGCCTGCTCCAACTTCACGAGGGTCTTCACCTCGAAGTTGTGCAGACCCGTCATCCAACGGGAAATCTCCGAAGGGCTTTTCCCCAAAGCCAAAGCCAGGTCTTTCTGGCTCATGCCTTTCTCCTCCAGGATTGCCTGGATACGCTCCACCAGGTCAAGCGTTTTGCTCACGTGAACCCGGGTCTCCGGGGAGATTCGAGCAGAAATCCTATCAAATGCAGAGGTTTCCATGATTGAAATTTAAGAAGGTGTAGAATCTTACCCTAAGATTTGAATCCTTTACGTTGACAAAAATATTCACGTTAAAGTGAATTTTACAAATCTAATTTCAATAAATTTACTTTTAAGTCAATTTTTTTCAAAAAAACCTAATGGTGAGTGGTTGCATGTTCAGATTTTTGAAAAGGACGACAGGGCTTCCAGTGAAAAAAGTCCTGTCAGCACTCGAAGTGCTGACAGGACTAACGATGTCATCATTACCTATTTTGGCTTCGGCGGCAAAATCAAATCCACCCCCTTCTCCCGCACCATCCGATTGAACTCCGGCAACTGCCGCTCCTTCACCTCCCGAAACTTCGCCAGCCAGCCATCAATTGCCGCCGCCATTTCAGCTTGCACGACGACTGCCTGTTCCGTTGGCGGAAAGTCGCCGCCAGTCAGGGCGGAGACGTGACCGAGCTTGTTGGTCAAGCGGATGGGAAAGTTGAGCATGTCCTGGTTGCTCTTGTTTTTGGTTTGGTACAAGGCCTCCTCGACTTGCGTCATGGTGCTGTCCATTTGCTTCGCCAAATCGAGCAGCGGCTTCATCGCAGCATCTTCTTTGTCGAGCCTGCCGGTGAAAGATTTGAGTTGCGAGCGGACGTCCCGAATGTCAATGATGGCTTGGTGCGCCTCGCTGATTTTGTTCCGACCCGCCATGATGAAGTCAAATTGACGCTTGAAATCAGCGTCGGTGCTGGTCGCACGAGGGTCTTTCAGGATTTTAAAAACCTGCTCCTGCGACTCCTCGCCGACGGTCAGGCGCACTTTGTAGTCGCCGGGAACTGCCCTGGGCCCCGAAGTTTGCGAGAACCAAAGCAGCATTCCCTCGAATGTCGTTGCGTCGGGAAAGCGGGTGTTCCAGGTGAAAGTTTGAGCGCCTTCTTTTACCTCGAACTTGTCTTTTTTGTCCTTCGGCTTCGTTGAAAACTCACGGATGAGGTCGCCGTCGGCTTCGAGGAAGGCGATTTTCACTGCGGTTTTTGCCGTGTCCAATTTTGGTAAAATGAAATGCAGGGTCACGCCGCCGGGGTGATTCGTGCCTGCGCCTTTTGGATTTTTTTGCTGAAAACCATCCGTGCGGTAGCTGTCCATCGGCTTGTACAGGTGGAAATTTTTGGAAGCCATGCCCTCCGCTTGCTGGTGCAAAACGGACAGGTCGTCAATGAGCCAAATGCTCCTGCCCTGCGTCGCAGCGATGAGGTTGTCGTTTTTCACCGCCAAATCCGTGATGGGCACGATAGGCAAATTGAGTTGGAAAGATTGCCAATTCGCCCCGTCGTCGAAGCTCATATACATGCCGCTTTCAGTGCCTGCAAACAACAAACCCCGCCGCTTCGGGTCGCAACGCACGGTTCTGGTGAAATGGTCGGCGGCGATGCCGTTTGTGATTTTCGACCAGGTTTTGCCGAAGTCGGTGGTTTTGAGCAGGTAAGGTTTGTAGTCGCCGTTTTTGTAGCCGGTGGCGGCGAGGTAAGCTCCGCCGTCCTCGAAAGGGCTTGGCTCGATGCAGTTTATCATCGTCCATTCGGGCAGGAGCGAGGCGGGCGGGGTGACGTTTTCCCAGTTTTTTCCGCCGTTGCGGCTGACCTGAATCAAGCCGTCGTCGCTGCCCGTCCAGAGCAAATCCTTAACCCTTGCGCTTTCCGCCGCAGCGAAAATCACGCAGTAAACTTCGACGCCGGTGTTGTCTTTGGTGATGGGGCCCCCGCTGGGTTCTTGTTTCGACTTGTCGTTGCGAGTGAGGTCGGGGCTGATGGTTTGCCAGCTTTGACCCTCGTTGGTGGTGACGTGCAGGTGCTGCGAAGCGGCGTACAATTTCTTCGGGTCGTGTGGCGAAAAAAACAGCGGGTAGTTCCACTGAAAACGATACTTCGAGTCCTTCGCTCCGTGCCCGATTGGGTCGTCGGGATAGACATCGAGGAGTCGGGAAATCCCGGTTCGATGGTCGAGGCGCTGGAGCAAGCCGCCGTAGCTGCCGCCAAAAATCACCTCGTTGTTGGTCAGGTCAACCGCAATGTGACCGCTCTCGCCGCCCGCCGTTTCCTCCCAATCATCCTCACCGATGCTGCCGCCGCCGGTGCGGTGGGCGATGCGCAAGGTGCTGTTGTCTTGCTGCGCAACATAAATTCGGTAGGGAAAATGGTTGTCCGTCGTCACCCGGTAAAACTGGGAGGTGGGTTGGTTGTGATAAGTTGACCAGGTTTCGCCGCCGTCGTAACTGATGCTTGCGCCGCCGTCGTCCGCCATGACGATGCGGCTGGGATTTTCCGGCGCAATCCACATATCGTGGTGGTCGCCGTGAGCGGCGTCGTTGGCGGTGAAAGTTTTGCCGCCGTCCTTCGATTTGTGGTAACTCACGTTCACGACATAGACCACGTCCTCGTTTTGCGGGTCGGCATAAATTCTGGAATAGTACCAGGCACGTTGCCGCAAATTCCTGTCTTCGTTGACTTTCTGCCACTTTTTGCCACCGTCGTCGGAGCGAAAAACGCCGCCGGTTTTGGCTTCGATAATCGCCCAAACCCGGTTGGAATTGACCGGCGAAACGGTGACGCCGATGATGCCAAGCGTGTCTTTTTGCGGCAAACCCTCGTTGCGGCTGATGTTCGTCCAGGTGTCGCCGGAGTCGGTGCTTTTCCAAAGCCCGCTGCCCTCGCCGCCGCTCGAAAGGCTGTATGGCGTGCGGCGCACCCGCCACGTCGAGGCGTACAAAATGCGGGGATTGTTTGGGTCGAAAGTCAAGTCTGCCGCACCTACTTCGTCGCTGACAAAAAGCACTTTTTCCCAAGTCTTGCCGCCGTCTTTCGAGCGGAAAATACCACGCTCCTCGTGGTTTTTGAACAGGTCGCCGAGCACGGCAGCATAGACTAAATCAGGATTGGTCGGGTGGATGCGGATGCGAGGAATGTGCCGGCTGTTTTTCAAACCCATTGATTTCCAGCTTTTTCCGGCGTCCTCCGATTTCCAGACGCCGTAGCCGTAGCTGACGTTTCCCCGCACGGTAACCTCGCCACCGCCGACGTAAATCACATTCGGGTCGCTCTCGCTGACCGCCACTGCTCCGATGCTGCCGCCAAAAAAGCCGTCGGAAAGGTTTTCCCAGGAGCGCCCGCCGTCGGTGGTGCGCCAAACGCCGCCGCCGGTGGAGCCGAAATAAAACAGATTGGGCTTGCCCGGAACGCCCGTTACCGCTGCCGAGCGCCCGCCCCGGTAGGGCCCGATGTTGCGCCATTGCAGCGAGTTGTAAAGTTTTTCCTCAAACTTGACTGCCGGCGCAGGCTTGCCCGGGTCGGCGGCAGGTTTCTTTTTTTGAGCAAAAACGGAAGTGGATAAAAACAGGATGCCCGCAAGGGCGAGGAAGATGTGGTTGCGCATGATTGGTGAGTTTAGTTTTGAGTAAAAATTGAACTCGCCAAAATAGAAAAACAGCGCAGAGGCTGGCTACCTTTGAAAAAACAAATCCTCATGCCAAAATCACTTGCATCTCTCTTCCCCGGCATGGACCCGTACTTGGAAGATTACTTCTGGGCAGACGTCCACAACAGCCTGGCCTTCATCATCAAGGAGCAACTCGTTCCTCAACTCATTCCGAATTACATGATTCGCCTGGAAGTCCAAACCGTTAAAGACGTGGACATGCGAGGCAGCAAAGGCTCCATGTACCCTGACGTTGAGATTTTCGAAGCGCCGGGCGGTTACTTTTCCGAGCCGGTCGCCGAAGCGATTTACGAGACGCCCACCTTCATTTCCCCGCCAACGCTGTCGCTGAAAACCACCGTCGTTCCAGGCGTTTCCATTCCCTCGCTCGAAATCTGGGACAGGCGCAGCAACCGGCTGGTGACTGCCATTGAAATCCTCTCGCCGGTGAACAAGGAAGGAGACGGCTTGTCGGCATACCTCGAAAAAAAGGACGTGCTACTGCGGGAGTTTGTGCATTTGATTGAAATTGACCTGCTGCGAGCGGGGCATCGAATCATCCGGCACGAAGCCATTCCGCCGTGCCGCTACATGGTCGTGCTGACCAACGTTTCCACCTGGAAAACAGACGTTTGGGCTTTGCAACTCAGCGATTTGTTGCCTGTCGTGCCGGTTCCGCTGGGCGAGCCGAATGAATTCGCCCGGCTCGATTTGCGCAAGGCGCTTTCCGATGTTTACCTGCGAAGCGGCTACCGGTATCAAATCAATTACCACGAAAACCCGCCGCCGCCTGCGTTGACTGAAAAGGAGAGAAAATGGATGCGGGAAATTTTGGACAAGGAACTTGAAGCGGCAAGCTTGTAAAATAAAATCCTACGAATGAAAGCTCCCCGGCTGGCACAAGTCTGTTATTCCCAGCAACCGCCCAACCACCCACTCAAACCCCTTTCCCCCCGCCCAAGGCGCCCGCTCCACCTCCAAATCTTCTGCCTCCACCCACCAGGGCAATGAATCCGGCATCCCAATTCCACTGATGAGGATAGAGCGAAGGGGCTGGTTTGGTGAATTTGCCGAGGATATTGCTGCGCAAAACGGCTTTGGCGGCTTTGGCAAGCTGGTCGGTTGAGTTTGCATCGAAACAGGCTGGATGGTCAATCATATAATTGTTGAAATGTGGTTGGTAAGTAGTTGACCTGAATTAAAAATCACTTTTTTATCTTTCAACACAT
>CAZHLB010000093.1:4448-13750 GCA_964533005.1 uncultured Saprospiraceae bacterium | reverse complement strand
CCCGTCGCCGTTGGGCGAGAAGCCGTTGTGAATCACCAACTCGTCGCAGCCCACTTCGACGTAGGCAATCATCACGTAGCAATTGCCGTCCGCCGTGCAGACTTCGTAGTAGAAATGGTCGAGCGGTGCGCTGTTTTCTAAGTTGCAGTAGTCCTCGTCGGGCGTGTAGGTCACCGAGTTGTCCGCCTGCAATTCGACCCTGCCGTGTTTCGGCGCTTGCATGATTTTCACCCAAAGCACCGAGTCGGCGAGGCGGTCGTTTGCCAGCAAGTCTGTCGTAACCGATTGGTTTACAATCGTGTGCAACGTATCCGAAACCAACTGCGTGGCAAAATTTTCCCGCACTTCGATGGTCAGGTAAGTCGTGTCGCAGATGCCGTACTGGTCGCAGAGGACGAGCGTGGCTTGCGTCTCGCCGACTTTTCTGCCGGTAAAATGCGCCATGCGTTTCGCCGCAACGAGCGACAATTCAGCGGCTTCATCTGCCCCGGTCGGAGCGGCGTTGGTCAGGCTGGCGACTGCTGCATAAAGTTCATCGCCCGCCAATTCCAGCGTGTCGGACTGACCGACTTTCACCACAACTTTCAGATAATCAGGCGATACGCAAGCGGCGATTGCCCGAATGGTATCCCTTGCGCCGTTTGCCTGGTCGGTCAAAACGATGGTGTTGATGCCTTCCGTCAGCAACATCGAAGTGCTGCCGGGCGTGATGCTGGAGTTCAATTCCAGCGTCGTCAGCGTCCCGGTGGCGCTCTCGAAAATCTTGAGCGAACCGTAGTTGCTGCCCGGCGAGTCGCCTTTGATGCTGAACGTTGCCGCATCGAGCGACCAGTTTCCGTGCGTGTCCCAAGCGTTCATCAAGCCAATCAGCTCGCTCATGTTTTGGAACGACCCGGTGAAAATCTGCCCGTTCACCGACCAGTTTTTCAGCTCGAAACTGCCGTTTCCACCGCTGCCGGGCAGGTTGGCGAAGGTGTAGAACCAAGCGCCGAGATAGTCGCAGGAGCCGATTTGTCCTTGATAATCAGCGCCGTTCACTTCAATTCCATACTTCGAAAGCTCGGCGTACGGAATCTCGATGCACACGCCCAGGTCTTCGGAGTCGCAGTTTTTGGCGACCACGAGCAGGTCTTCGCTGACGATGTCGCCCGGATGCAGCGGCGCAAGTGTGACCGTGAGCAGCAGGGTGTCGTTGCAGAAGCTGTTTTGGCTGTAAACTATCTGGTGCTCGCCTTCGCTCAGGTTGATGCGAGTGCCAACTGCCGAAGTGGTTGCCGTTTTTTGCAGCAGCCAGGAGGCGTTGCTCGGAACGTGCGTGATGCTGATTTTACCGTAGCTGCCGCCAACGTTCGTGCTGGTGAGTTTTTTCGCCGAAGCCAAATTCATCCAGCCGCCCGCCGGGTCAACGGCATTCATCGCAGCCGCCAGTTCGTCCACATTATTAACTAAGGTGTGCAAAACCGTCCCGTCGTGCTGCCAACTCACATCATACAAGCCAGTCTGACCCGCTCCGGTGATTTGCGAGTAGTCGTAAACCACCGCATCCTCGTAGTCGCAAGCCGTCAGATTGCCCGTGAAAAGTGCGCCGTCCACGTAAATCTGGCTGCCCTGCGAGATGCCGAGCGGCACGGGCAGGCAGACGCCAGCAGGCGCTTGCGGCGATTCCAGCGCCAGCGTTTCCTGTTGGAAAACCGGTGCGCATTTCGGGCAATTGTCAAACACGTTCACCGTGTATTTTTCAACGCAGGTGTCTTGCCCAAGCCAAGTCACGAACACGATATAATTGCCTGCTGGCAAGCCGGTTCTGCCGTTGCCGTCGCCATTTGGCGTTCCCAAATTGGGTATCCACAAGTATTCGTAGTTCGCCTCGTCGCCCGCCAAATGCAGGGTCGCCGAACCGTCACTGACGCCACAACTTGCGCCGGTCGTCGTGATGCTGTCCAGCACGGCAGGCAGGCACGGGCAAACTTCGCCAATGAACACCGTCATCGTGTCTGCGCAGCCGTTGTCGTTGGTGGCAATCACCGTGTAAGTGCCTGATTGCAAGTCGTTTCGCATGTCGCCGAAGCCGCCGTCGCTCCACGCATAACTCAGCGTGTCAGGCGTCAAAAGGGCGCTGCCGACGCCGAAGCCGCAAGTGTCGGGCGCAGTCGCAACCGTGATGTCGAAGCCGCCGAAGACCACCGTGATGGTTTGCGAGACAGAAACCGTGTCGCCGTTGATGTCCACGAACCAGGTGCGCACGATGAGCGTGTCGCAGCCGTTGCTGTCCACAAAAACTTCCTCCCGGATTTGCACCGGAAGCGTGTCCAGCGTGCAAGCGTCAATCGCCACCACGATGCCGAAGGTCGGCACGGTTTGACCTTGCGCCAGATAAATCACGGTGTCGCCGGGGGCGCTGTCGAAAAATGGTGCGCCTGCCGTTTCCACGTGAATCACCTGCGAGTCAACCGCCACGTTTCCGCAGTCGTCCACCGCTAACCAACTGCAAATCAGGTCGTAACCATTCGCCGTCGGGATGCTGTCGGTCGAAGAACTGAGCATCGTGGCGTTGCCACATTCGTCGCTCACCGTCGGCGTCGTGCAAGGCGGCACGACCTCGTTGCAAAGAATCGTCGTGTCGGCGGGCAATCCTGCAATCACTGGCGGCGTGTTGTCTTCGATGCGGATGTGCAAAGTGGCTGAGGTTTCATTGCCGCAAGCGTCCGTCGCCGTCCAGGTGCAGTGCATAATCACGATGTAGCCGTCAATTGGGCAGTAGCCTGGCGTGATTCCGTTTTCGTAAAAACTCACCGTTGCGTCGCTGCAACTGTCAATCGCCGCCGCAGCCGACTCGTCAAAAACAACCGCTTCGTGGCACTCGATAACCACCGTGTCGCCGTCGCCCAAACCAGCCAGCAGCGGGTGCGTGAACACCAGTTCCGGGGCGGTCGTGTCGGTCAAAATCAGCAATTGGTCAACCGTCGTGGCGTTGCCGCAATCGTCCGTGAACGTCCAGGTGCGCAGGATTTCCAAGCCGCAAACGAGCGTGTCCACCTGCTCTAAGTAGCTGGGCGTCAACGAGAAATCGCAGTTGTCGCTGGCGGCGGGAGTCACCGGGGCGGGGATGTTTTCGCAGTAAATTGTCAGGTCGGCAGGCTCGGCAACCGTCGGTGCGACGGTGTCCGTCACCAGGATATGTTGCGTGTACGTCGCCTCGTTTCCGCAGTCGTCCGTCGCCGTCCAGGTGCGGAAAATCAGGTACGGGCAGCCCGTTCCGACCGAGTCGCTGCGCACGACAGACACGTTTGCATCGCAAACATCCGTCGCAGTCAGCACCGCCGGGATTGGCACATTGTCGCACTGAACCGTCATGTCTTGCGGCAACGGCGCATCGAAAACAGGCGGCATCGTGTCGTCCACGAAGATGGTTTGCGTGAAAAATGCAGCGTTTCCGCAGTCGTCGTACACGACCCAGGTGCGGGTCAGCGTGTCGGGGCAACCGCCGGAACCTGGAATTTCATCAAAAATCACCGTCAAACTCGTGTCGCAGTTGTCCGTCGCAGTCACACCCCCGACCCCTAAAAGGGGAGGAGCTGGAACACTGCCACACTCCGCCGTCATCGTCGCCGCAGGCAAGCCAACCAGCACCGGGGCAACCGTGTCCGTGACCGTGATAATTTGGTTATCGCTTGCCGAGTTGCCGCAGTCGTCGGTCGCCGTCCAGGTGCGAATGATGATGTACGGGCAACCTGTTCCGAACGCAAAATCGCTCACCGTGACGTCCACCGAATCGTCGCAAACGTCTGTCGCAGAGAGAATTGCAGCAGGCGGAATGTTGTCGCACTGCACGGTCACGTCGGCAGGAACAGCTTGCAAAACCGGCGCTTTCGTGTCCACCACTTTGAAGAAAACGAACCACTCCGCCAGGTTTCCGCAGGAGTCAATCGCCTCCCAGCCGCATTGCATCAGCAGGAAGTGACCGTCCGCCAGGCAGTCTTTTTCAAAAATGAATTCCGTCCGGTAAATCGTGTCCACGCCGCTGCATGAGTCAATGGCGTAAGCGTCCGAATCATCCAAAATGGGCACGTCGTCGCACTCGAAAGTGAGCGTGTCGCCGTGATTTGCGCCCAGCAAATCAGGGTGCGTCACGATGATTTCCGGCGCTTCGTCGTCCAAAATGTGGATGTGCTGATGCACGGAATATTGATTTCCGCAATCGTCCAAAGCCTGGTAAATGCGATTGATAACCAAGTCGCAGGGGTCGTCGTGGTTGGTCAAAACGAAGATGTTGACCGTCACGCTCGTGTCGCAATTGTCGCTTGCGACGTAAGAAACTGGCGGCAGCGGGTCATTACAGCCGATGGTGTCTTCCAGCACGATGCCCGTCAAAGTCGGCGGCTCGTCGTCGGTCACCGTGATGATTTGGCTGGCAACTGTCGTGTTTCCGCAGTTGTCTGTTGCCGTCCAGGTTCGGATGATTTGATAGCTGCAACCGCTGCCGTTCTGCGTTTGGCTGAAACTCAGCGAAGGCGTCAGGTCGCAATTGTCGCCCGCCGTCACGTTGCCCGGCACGGGCGGCAAGCTGTCGCAAGCTGCCGTCGTATTCGCAGGCACGTTGTAAATATTCGGCGCAACGGTGTCGGTCACGGTCAGCGTTTGCGTGTAAACCGAGACGTTTCCACAGTCGTCGCTCGCTGTCCAGGTGCGCAAAATCGTGTACGGGCAGCCGCTTCCCACCTGCACTTCGCTGAAAATAATATCCACGATTGGGTCGCAATCGTCGGTCGCAGCCATTGCCGCAGGCGCAGGAATGGCGTCGCAACTCACCGTTGCGTCGGGCGCAGAAGTGGTGAAAACGGGAGCGGTGTCGTCGTGGAAATTAGCCACGCAGACAAACTGGCTGAGGCTCACGTTGCCACATTCGTCCAAAATGTCGAAGCGAACCGTGAACGTGCGGTTGCAACTGTCGCCCGTGACGTCAATCGAAGCCACCCGAATCACCACGTCATCGACATCGGAGCAGTCGTCGGCAACGCATCCGAACAGCGACGGCACATTCACGCCGCCCACCGTCCAGGTAAAATATTGGTCGAACTCCTGCCCGACCACGAGGCTGATGCTCGCAGCCGCCGGGCAGACATTTCCATTCGACGTGTAAAAATCAAAGACCAACTGGCAAGCCGGGTTGAAAGTCGGCGGCACGGTGTCGGTAACGGTGATGGTTTGCGTCTCGGAACTTGCATTTCCGCAGTCGTCCGTCGCCGTCCAAGTATTCAAAACGACGTAGCCGCAAGCCTGATAGGTCGTGTCAGAAGTGAAAATCACCGCCGGGTTTGCCGTGCAATTGTCGCTCACGCCGACTGGCGAAACCACGCCCGGGTTGTAGCTGCACTGCGCCGTCACGTCTGCCGGAACGCCAGTAATTACAGGTGCAGTCGTGTCCGTAACGGTGATGATTTGCTCGTCGGAAACGCTGTTTCCGCAATCATCCGAAGCCGTCCAGGTGCGCACGATTTGGAAGCCGCAAGCGATGTAAATCGTGTCTTGCGTGAAGCTCACGGGCACGTCGTTGTCGCAGTTGTCCACGCCAAAAACCGCCTGGGCAGCCGGGATGACGTCGTCGCATTCGACCGTCAAATCGGCAGGCACGGTGAAGAGTTGCGGCGGCGTCGTGTCAATCACGACCACGTAGAAAAAGAAGCTGTCCACGTTTCCGCAGCAGTCGGTGGCGACCCAGCCGCAGCGCATGATTTGGATGTAGCCGAGGGTGTTGCAGTCGCCCGCCGTGACCAATTCCTGCCAATCCACCGTCGGATTTGCGCAGCAGGCATCCGTCACCGTTGCGTCGGTCGAATCCACCGCAGGCACGTTTTGGCACTCCACGAATAGCGTATCGCCATTGCTCAAGCCAGCCAGCGCCGGATGCGTCGGCGTAATCACGGGGTCTTGCGTGTCAATCACCGTCAGGTCGTAGCTCGCCGTATCCACGTTTCCGCAGGCGTCGGTCGCCGTCCAAGTGCGAGTGATAATGTTCGGGCAACCACCTGTTTCCGTTTGGCTGAAAGCCAAAATCGGGTTGGCGGTGCAGTTGTCCGTCGCCGTCACGCCACCTGGAACGGGCGGCAACGAGGTGCAATCCACCGTCGTGTCTGCCGGAACGCCCGAAATGATTGGCGGAACGCCGTCGCTGCCGACCATGATGATTTGCGACATGGTGTCCCGGTTCCCGCAGTTGTCCGCACCAATCCAAGTTCTCGTGATTTCGTAGCCGCAAGCGGAATAAGTCGTGTCCGCCGAGTACGTAATTGCAACGGAAAAGTCGCAGTTATCCGTCGCCGTCACCGTCGGAACGGGCGGCACGGTCGAGCCGCACATCACCGCCGAATCCGCCGGAACACCCGCCAAAACGGGCGGCGTCAGGTCGGTGCGGGTGATGGTTTGGTTGTAAAAAGACATGTTGCCGCAGGCGTCGGTGCCAGTCCAGATACGGCGGACAAACCAGATGCAATTGTTGGGGTCGCCCAACGTGACTTCCACCATGTTGACCGTCACCGCTCCGGCGCAGTTGTCGCTGCCCGTGACCACCGGGACGGCAGGCAACGCATCGTCGCATTCGACCGTCGTGTCAGCCGGGACGCCGTTCAGCGTCGGTATAATGGGGTCGTCAATGGTGATGATTTGCTGCTCCATGCTCGAGTTTCCGCAACTGTCGCTCACCTCCCAAGTGCGCTGAATTTGCCAGAAACAACTGCCAGCAACGCCAAGCGTGTCTTGCGTGAAAAGGATGTTCAAGTTCGCCGTGCAGTCGTCGGCGGCGGTTAAAACCGCCGGTACAGGCAGGTTTTCCACGCAAGCCACCGTCGTGTCGGCAGGCGCAGGTGAAAGCACGGGCGGCGTGTCGTCATGCACGTTTGCAACGCAGACAAACTGCGAATTGCTCACGTTGCCGCACTCGTCCACGATGTCGAAACGGACGGTGAAAGTGCGGGTGCAACTGTCGCCGGAAACGAGAATCGAAGCTGCAATCGCCGTCAAACTATCTTCAGGCGAACAGTCGTCGAACAGGCAACCTGCAAGCGCCGGCAGGGTGAAACCGCCCACCGTCCAGGTGTCGAATGGTGAAATTATCTGCCCTTCCGTCAGGCTGATTGTGGCGCTGCCGGGGCATTCATAGCCCGACGAAGTGAATAAATCAAATACCAATTGGCAAGCCGGGTTGAAAGTCGGCGGCGTCGTGTCGGTCACGGTGATGAGGTAAAATTCGCTGTCCGAGTTGCCGCAGGAATCCGTCGCCGTCCAGGTGCGGCGCACTTGCCAGGTACAATCGTCCGGGTTGCCCAGGGTGTCTTGCACGAATTGAATCGAGACCCCGCCACCGCAATTGTCGCTTGCCGAAATACCCCCCGGAACGGCGGGCAACGAGGCGCTGCAACTGATGGTCGTGTCGGCAGGAATGCCCGCCAAAATGGGCGGGATGGTGTCTGAAATGGTGATGATTTGGCTGACGGAAACTGAGTTCCCGCAATCGTCGCTCACCGACCAGATGTATTGCAGTTGCCAGAAACAATCGCCGGGAACGCCGAACGTGTCTTGCGTCAGCACCACCATCAGGCTTGTGTCACACAAGTCGCTGGGAATCAGGACGGCAGGTGGCGGAATGTCTCCGGCGCAGGCAACCGTCACGTCGGCAGGCGCTGGCGAAAGGGCAGGCGGCAGGTTGTCGAAAATCAGCACCGTGAAAAACAAGCTGTCGGTGTTGCCGCACGAGTCGGTCGAAGTCCAGCCGCAGTAGCGGGACTGGATGAAACTATCAACCGGGCAGTCGCCGTAGGTGATGTTTTCCCAGAAAGTCACCGTCGGCACGCCGCAATTGTCGAAACTGGAAAACGCCAGCGAGTCGAGCGAGGCAATCTGGCTGCATTCGGCATACAAAGTATCCCCATCCAAAATCGCCCCGAAGGACGGATGGCTGGCGGTCAAAACAGGCGGCGTCGTGTCGGTGACGATGACCGTGAAGTACAAACTGTCAATGTTTCCGCAGGTATCCGTCGCCGTCCACCCGCAATTCATGAGTTGCACGTAGCCGTCCATTGCGCAGTCGCCATTCGTCACCACCTCGTCAAAATCCACCGTCACCGGGGCACAATTGTCGGTGGCATTAACCACCATCGAATCGAAAGAAGCAATCTGCGAGCAGTCGGCGTAGAGCGTGTCGCCGTTTGTCAATGCCCCGAAAATCGGGTGCGAAGCGACAATCACTGGCGCCGTCGTGTCAATCACGACGACCGTTTGCATGAAGCTGGCGCTGTTGCCCTGGTCGTTGGTGGCAGTCCAGGTGCGGGTGATGACGAGGTCGCAAGCCATGTTCCCAATCGTGCTGTCGAGCGTGATTGTCAGCGAGTTATCACAAGAATCGGCAAAGACGGGCGCATCGAAAGGTCTCGGCTCGTCGCACTCGACCGTCGCAATAATGAAGGGCGTGTAAGTCAGGTAGGGCGCAGTGTTCAGCACATTCACCGCCACCGAATCCACGTCCTGGTTGCAGCCCAAACCGTCGTCAAAACCCACCTCGTATTCCGTCGAAACCGTCGGGAAAGCCAGCGGATTGGCAATGTCGTCATCGCTCAATCCGCCAGAGGCGGACGTCCAACTGAACGAGCCGCTGCCCCACGGCACGGAGGCTTGCATTTGCACCGTGTCCCCGAAGCAAATCGTGGTGTCAGCGCCAGCATTCACGGGCGGGCAAGCGTACAGGCAGAGGTATTCCGCCGTGTCGCACTCGCTCCAGGCGAGGGTGATGCAAGGCGAAAAACCGCCTGGGTCAACGTTGCTGCCAACCGTCGGGCGGTGAGCGCCGGGCATCACGAATTGCACCCGGTAGTCGCCCGCCGTCAAGCCGTCGAAGCGGTATTCGCCGAGCGAGTCGGTGACCGTCGAGGCAATCGGATTGAGCGTGTCGGCGCAATTGTAGAGGTGAACCGTCAAGCCGGGGAAGCCGGGGTCGGTCGGCTCGGCAACGTCGTCGTGGTCAACGTCTTCGCAAACCAGCGAACCGATGAAGACGCACTGCACGGCGATGTTGTTGCCAAAAACGAGGCTGTCGCCCAAGCCAAAATAGATGTGCTGATACCAGGGATTTTCAGCGCAACCCGCCGTGCCGAGGTACATCCCGGTTGAGTCGAGCGTGTTTGTGCCGATGACGTAGCCTTCCGGCAAAATGCTCAAATCCAGCGTGTCGCTCTGCGCCGGGCAGCTCGTGCTGATTGGGTAGCCATTCGGGTGAGAATAGCTAATCGTGTACGTGCCAGGCGTTCCGTCGG
>CAZHLB010000093.1:0-4438 GCA_964533005.1 uncultured Saprospiraceae bacterium | reverse complement strand
AACTGGTAGCTGCCGTCCGAGCCATCTTCGATGATGGTGACGCCGCCGGGGCCCGTGACGGAAATCGTTCCGCCCGTGACCAGCTTGCCTGTTTTATCGCAATAAATGAAGCCATCCGGGTCGGCGGGCACGATGATGATGATGCTCGACGGGTCGTGGTCGTCCTCGTCGGTCGTGCCGTCGTCGCCGATTTCATCGTCGGTTGGCGAGTTCGGGACGCCGCCGTTGTCGTTGTTCGGGTCGGTGTCGGGGTCGCTGTCAATGTCCGTCGGAGGGGTGTTGCCAGTGTCGGTATCGTCGTCGGCGGCGCTGATTTCTGCATAATTAACCAGCTCCATGAACTGGTTGAAATTGGTGGAAACCGTCACCGAGAGCGGCACGTCCACGCTGTCGCCCGCTGCGAGGAAGGCGATTTGGGTGAAAATATTGCCGCTCGTCCCCGTCCAGTTTGCGTCTGCGGTGGACAAGCCAACAGGCAGGTAATCAACCACTTGCACGTTGTAGGCATCAGTATTTCCCTGGTTGAAAACGGTGACGGTGAACTGAATCGGGTCGCCCGTTTTGAAATATTGCGGCTGCGCCGGAGCCAACCGCTTGCGCAAAGCGAGGTCAAAAATGGGCTGCACCGGGTTGAAAATGCCGAGGTCAATCGTCGGGTCGTTTTCGCCCGGCGAAAGGTTGACCACGTCGGTCATTCCCATGCCGTTTGCGTCACTGTCGCTTGCGTCAGCACCCTGATTTTGCTGCGTCGGCGAGTAGTTCGCAGGCAAAGTGCCGAGGTCGAACATGACGTAATAATCACCCGGTTGCAGGTTGTCGAAGCCATAATTTCCGCTGACGTCGGTCGTGTCGCTGGCGAGCAAATTATCGTCGCCGCCGCCTTTCACGCCATCGTTTCCGAGGTCAAAAAGCTGAACCGTCACGCCGGGAACGCCCGTTTCGCTGCCGTCCTGCTGCCCATCGTGGTCAAGGTCGAACCAAACGTAGTCGCCCAAACTGGCGAGCGAAGGCTCGATGCCGAGGTCAATCGTCGGGTCGTTTTCGCCCGGCGAAAGGTTCACCACATCGGTCATGCCCATGCCGTTTGCGTCGCTGTCGCTGGCGTCCGAGCCTTGATTTTGCTGGGTAATCGAGTAGTTCGCAGGCAAAGTGCCGAGGTCGAATAGGACGTAATAATCGCCCGGTTCGAGGTCGGTGAACGAGTAAAAACCGTTGCCGTCCGTCACGTCGGAGGCGAGGAAATTGTCGTCTCCCCCACCCTTCACGCCGTCGTTTCCGAGGTCGAAAAGCTGAACCAACACGCCCGGCACACCTTCCTCAGTGCCATCCTGCTGCCCGTCGTGGTCGAGGTCGAACCAAACGTAATCGCCGAGGCTGGCGAGCGCAGGCTCGATTCCGAGGTCGAGGGTTAGATTATCGTCGCCAGGGCCGAGGGTCACTATGTCGCTCATTCCCATTGCGTTAGCGTCGCTGTCGAGGTCGTCGAAAGTGACGTCTTGCGCCGTCGGCGAGTAGTTCGCAGGCAAAGTCGCCAGGTCGAACATCACGAAATAGTCGCCGGGAGCGAGGTTGCCAAATTCATATTGTCCGTTGGCGTCGGTCGTGTCGAGTGCCAGCAGCACGTCGTCGCCGTCGCCTTTGATGCCGTTCAAACCAGGCGTCCAAAGCTCCACTTCGACGCCGGGGACGCCCGTTTCCGTCGTGTCTTGCTCGCCGTCATGGTCGAGGTCGAACCAAACGTAGTCGCCCAAATTGGCAGGTTGCGGCACGATGCCGAAGTCAATCGTCGGGTCGTTTTCGCCGGGCGAGAGGTTGACCAAATCGGTCATGCCCATGATGTTGGCGTCGCTGTCGGTCGAGTCAACGCCTTGATTTTCAGCGGTTGGCGAGTAGTTCGCTGGCAAAGTTGCCAGGTTGAACATCACGTAATAATCGCCTGGCTCCTGGTCGCTGAACAAGTAGAAACCAGCCGGGTCGGTGGTCGTCGCCGCCAAAAATTCATCGTCGCCGTCGCCCTTCACGCCGTTCAAGCCGGGCGACCAAAGCTGCACTTCCACGCCTTCCACGCCTGCGCCGCCGGGGTCTTGCTGCCCGTCGCCGTTTTCATCGTAGAAAACGTAGTCGCCGAGCGAAGCCAATTCCGGCTCGATGCCGAGGTCAATCGTCGGGTCGTTTTCGCCCGGCGAAAGGTTGACCACGTCGGTCATTCCCATTCCGTTTGCGTCGCTGTCGCTGGCGTCAGCACCCTGATTTTGCGCCGTCGGCGAGTAGTTCGCAGGCAAAGTGCCGAGGTCGAATAGGACGTAATAATCACCGGGTTGCAGGTTGTCGAAACTGTAGTTTCCGTTGGCGTCGGTCGTGTCGAGGGCAAGCAAATTATCGTCGCCGCCACCTTTCACACCGTCGTTTCCGAGGTCGAAAAGCTGAACCGTCACGCCCGGAACGCCGCCTTCGCTGCCACCCTGCTGCCCATCATGGTCAGTGTCCAACCAAACGAAATCGCCGAGGCTGGCGAGTGGCGAAGGCACGATGCCGAAGTCAATCGAGTAGTTCGTTTCGCCCGGTTCGAGGCTCACCAACTCCGTCATGCCCATCGCATTGGCGTCGCTGTCGCTGATGTCTGCGCCGCTGTCTTGCGTGGTCGGATTGTAGTTTCCGGGCAAGGTCGTCAGGTCGAATTGCACGAAATAGTCGCCTGCCGCCAGGTTTTCAAAAGTGTACCAGCCGTTGGCGTCGGTCGTGTCGAGGGCGAGCAAAACGTCGTCGCCGCCGCCTTTCACGCCGTCCAAGCCGGGCGTCCAAAGCTCCACTTCCACACCCGGGACGCCAGCTTCCGTGCCGCCCTGCTGCCCATCGCCGTCGAGGTCGAGCCAGACAAAATTGCCCAGTTCGGCAGGCGGTGCTGCTTGCGGCAGGTACAAACCGAAGTCAACCGTGAGGTTGGAATTCGGGTTGCCGTCTTCGCTTGTCGGCTCCTCGTTCAGGGTCAGGCGAATCGTGTCGGACATGACCATCACGCCCATTTGTGAGCCGTCGTCGCTGAAATTGGCGTCGCCGTCCGTGCCAAAAGAAGGCTCGTAGGCGCCTGCGCCATCCATGTCGGTGACGCCGTCGCCAGTCGAACTGACATAGCCCGACGGGATGCCAACGCCCGTGAGTTTCACGAAATACAAGCCTTCCGGCAGGTTTTGAATCAGGTAATTGCCGCTGTTGGAAGTGGAGGCAGACCCCCACAATTCATCATCGCCGGTGCCTTTGATGCCGTCCAAACCGACATTCCAAGCCTGCACCTGCACGCCTTCGAGACCGGTGTCGCCCACGTTGAAAATGCCGTTGTTGTCGGCGTCCTCGAAGACCAAATCGCCGATGCTGAGCGTCGGCAACTGCGGTTCGTACAAACCAAAATCAACACTCAAATTGGTGTTGGCGTCGCTGTCGCCGTCGTCGGTAGGCTCGTTGCCCTGGGTCAATTCGTAGAGCGGCGACATGACCATCGCAGCCATCTGGGTGCCGTCGTCCTCGTTGTCGAGGTCGTCTTGCGGCGCATTTTCAAAAGCGCCTGCACCGTCCATGTCGTTCACGCCGTCGCCGGTCGAACTGACGTAGCCAGCTGGGATTCCCGTGCCGTTGAGTTTTACAAAATAGTAGCCGGAGGCGAGGCTGTCGAACAGGTAGCCGCCGAACACGTCGGTCAGCATCGAGTCGAGCGGGGCGTCATCGCCGTTGCCTTTGGTGTCGTCGGAGGAGTGCCAAAGCACCACTTCGACGCCTTCGATGCCATCGTCACTGTTGTTGAAAATGCCGTCGTTGTCGGCGTCATTGAAGACGAGGTTGCCGATGCTGAGGCAGTTGTTTTTCAGCATCAAATTCAGCACGTAGTGAATGCTGTCGCAGCCGGAAGCGTAGTTCAAAGTGTCGAAATACACGCCCGGCGTCGTCAAAGTCACCCCGCCAAACTGGTAGCTGCCGCCGATGCAAATGCTGTCTTGCAGCAAAATTTGCTGCGCCGTTTGCACCGCCAAATTCAGCGTCACGATGCTGTCGCAGCCGCCCGCCGAAGCCAGCGTGTCCACGTAAACACCCGCCGAAGTCAGGTTTTGACCGTCAAAAAAGTAGCTGTCGCCATCGCAAATGCTCTCGTCCAGGTTGGTCAAAACTTCATTCACCACCGTCAGCGCAAGGTTCACGATGCTGTCGCAGCCGCTCGCTGCGGACAGCGTGTCGGCGTAATTTCCGGCTTGCGTCAGGTTTTGATTATCAAAGAAATAGCTGTCGCCTGCGCAAATCTGGGCGCTGATGTTTTCGACCACTGGCGGCTCGACGGTCAGCGTCAAAGTCAGCACGCTGTCGCAGCCGTTTGCCGCAGACAAAGTGTCGGTGTACGTGCCTGCCGAAGTCAAATTTTGACCATCAAAAAGATAGCTGTCGCCGTCGCAAA
>CAZHLB010000092.1:0-13781 GCA_964533005.1 uncultured Saprospiraceae bacterium | reverse complement strand
CCCGGGGCTATACCGCTTCAAATTGACGCTCCAACAATTGGAATTTACCGCCGATTTCCTGAATCAACTACCTGCGCTCGCTGGCGAACTGAAGACCAATGCCGAAAAGAAAATCCTTCAAGACTTTCTGGATTTGCTTGCCCGGCTCGGCATTGTGCTGCTGCCTCCTCCCGCTACCAATGGCGTCGCCCCTGACAATTCCGACATCCGCCTCGATGTGGTAAGCTGAACAAACGGTTTTGTTCGGCTTACAAGAATCGAACAAGAATCGCAGTCCATTTCTGTAAACAAGACTAACCACGCTGCTTCAAGCGCCGGGGCTTGACAAGTCATTGCTTTGTGTCCTGTCATCCGAGCACATAGAACGTCTTCCTCGAAAGCTGGTCGGCTTCGGCGCTCAAAAAATGAAAAGGCATGAAAAAGAAAATTTCTCTCCTCCTTCTGCTTGCCCTGCTGTTGGCAAACTTCACACAGGCACAAAAGAGCCTTGCCTCCAACCTCAATGGTCTTGAGTTCAGCGACATGGCAGTGCTGAAACAGCAAACACAAGAAGCCATTCTTCAAGGCAACGACGACCGCATCCGCATTGGCAACCCCATGCAGTACCCCTGGACGACCATCTGCAAAGTGAAAGCCACCTTCCCCGACGGCAGCGTCAGCGAAGGCACCGGCACCATGTTTTGCAAAAATGGGGTGCTTACCGCCGCTCATGTCGTTTACAACACGCTCAACCGCTCCCGGGCAGACTTCATCGAAGTATACCCTGCCTACGAACAAGGCGCTTCGGCATTCGGGAGTGCGGAGGTCTCCCGCTCTTGGATTTATCCCGACTACAAGGTTAACCTAACGGATGGCTTGGATGTGGCTTTTCTCGAACTCGCCACCAACCTGGGCGAACGAACCGGCTGGATGGGTTTGCTGGCTGATTCCGAAATCGACCTGGAAAGCAGCGCCGTTTTCATGGCTGGCTACCCTGGCGACCTCGACGACGGCGAACAGATGTACTTCGGCTTCGGCGACATCAGCGACGCTTCAGACGGGGAGGTTTTTCATTCCGTGGACACCTACAATGGTATGTCAGGCGCAGGTATTTTCAGACGCTACAACGGCGGTATGTATATCGTTGGCGTCCACACCGGCGGCGCTGCCGGGTACTCCAATTGGGGCGTGCGAATCAAACCCTTCATGATTGACTGGGTGCTCGCCACCTTTTTCAACAAGTAAGCCAGCACCCTTTCCGCTTGGCGCAGGCAGCCCCAAAAAACCATATTTTATCATCTAACCATTCACCAATCAATACTTTATCCAATGAAACTCATCCGTTTTTTTTTCCTCCTCCTCCTGCCGCTCCTGGCTGCGAGCCTTTCCGCCCAGAGCTACCAGGTGACTTTTTACGCTAACCATCCCTTCGACGGCAACACCAGCCCGGGGCACATTTGGGTGAAGCTGTCCGACGGCAGTTCCTCGCAGACTTGGGGCTTCCACCCCAACGGCTTGCGCAACGAGGCAAACCGCCGGTCAGACGTGGACTACACTTTTTCCACCGACAAGGCTGGCTACGACGAGGCGCTCCGGGTGGTCGCTCGGTTTGATGGCAGGGATTACGATTTCGGCAGCGAAGACTGCCGGTTTTTTGCCTCCAGCATCGCTAGTGCCATTGGCTTGCGAACGCCGAGTTTGGGCACGAAGTCGCCCGGCGAATGGCTCGGCGACTTGGTCACGATGAATTTCTAACAGGCTGCGGCGGCTGTTTGAATCTCACTTAAAACAGCCGCCGTCTCGCCATTTTCTTCTCAAAATTTTCTTCGAAACATGACTATCAGTAAATACTTCCAACTCATCCTGCTGCTGCTTGCCCTGGCTTTCCAGGCTGCACCGGCGCAGGAATACGTCTTGCCGGAAAAATCACTTGCCTCCTTTGTCCAGCTTGAAGAAATGAAACTGGAAACATGGCTCAAAGCCAACGGCGGCAAGGAAATGCCTTTCAACAAAAACGGCGACTGGTGTCCACCGCACCAGCACTACGTGGTGTACCGGGTTTTGCACGTCCGCTATTGGTTTGAGGTGCAGCAAGCCACCCAAGCTGAGTGGCTTGAAAAACTACGGAAAATGGTCGAGCGCCCTGCTTTCGCAGAGGTGCGATGGAAAATCGTGGTTTACTCGTTTTCCTTTCAGCCCCAGAAAAAGTGCCTCCCGAAGTCGGCTCTTCTGAAAGACGGCGACCTCGCCATTCACCGGCAGAACGAAAAAGGCAAACTCGAATGGTCGTACAACTGGCTGACTGCCCGCCAAACTGAATTGAACAACCTGCCCTGGGGCACATGGAATACGCGCCTCGACGCCGAGCAAGACCGACTCCAGGCTCAACAAGCGGGCGACGATGCGATGAAGCAATTGGCAGGCTTGATGCAGGGCAAGGAATTCGGCATTTTGTTTACCAAACTTCGGGCTGGCGTTGAGCAAAAAATGAAGGACGGCGACGCCAAAGCACGTGCTGGCAACAAGCCTTTTCGAGACCCCGGCGAGTTCGGTTTCCCGCCGGGAACCATTGGCAACGATTGGGAACTGCCTCCTTCCGGTGATGCTGAAAAACCTGGCACTCCGCCACCCGGCAGCCAAACCAAACCCAACAGCAAGCCCGGCAAAAACAATCTTCCCGTTCAACCTGGCAAACAAGGTGACCCGCCCGCTGGAAAATCAGGTAAAACAAGCCCGGGAACAAAGCCTGGGCAGCCTGATAATCCAGGCGACCCACTCCCTGGCGACATAGGTGGACCACCACCCGCTGGAAAATCAGGCAAAACTGGCCCAGGCACACAGCCTGAGCAGCCTGGTACGCCAAGCGACCCGCCCCCTGGAAAGTCCGGCAAAACCGGAACGGCAACTCAGCCGGAACAACCTGACAACCCAAGCGACCAACCTCAGAATGACAGAACGGGTCAAACTGGGCAGCCCAACGCAGGCAACGGGCAACCCAACGCCTCCGGCGACCCCAATCAATCCAACCCAAACAACGGGCAACCCACCCCACCCGGTGGCGGGCAAAACGCCGACGGCGAAGACGACGCAAAATCTAGCGACAACGACGGCGGCAAGCCGGGTCCTTTCAAAATCAAAATCCCGTTGTCCAAGTGGTTCGTGACCTTGATGGACATAGTCGCCACCTACTTCGGCATTAAAGAAATCTCGCTGAAAATCCTGACTGTCGCCTATTTAATAGCTCCCGAGGTCTTTGACTACGTGGGCAGTTATCTCGCTAAGCTCCAGCACCTGATGACGCCCAACAGCCTGGAGGATTTTCTCAACACTCTCAGCGACGTGTACGACTACGCTATGCAATTTTTGCAGTACGCTAAAATGGCTTACGACCTGCTCACCAACCCCGACCTGCAACGGCTCGTGGATAAGATTGACTGGAAAGAATTCGACCTCGAAAAAGTCCTGCTTGAAGGAGAAAAAGTAGGTATCATCAAGAAGCACCACCTCCAAAAAATCAAACAATACTTCCCGGTTGACCTCATCAAAGGCGACATTTTGTCGAACAGCGACAAGCTGCAAGGCGCCCTAAAAGACTATGCCGGCAACCAAATCAAGAAGCAGGCGAAGCGCATCCCCGGCGTCGGCAAGTACGCCGACCTCGACAAACTCTGGGACTGCGCCGCCAGCCAAGACCGGGAAAAGTGCATGGATGTCGTGAAAACCTCCGTCAAAAATGGAGTTTTCAACAACCTGCCCGGCGAGTACCGCCGCTATTCTGACGCATTTGAAGATGCCTGGAAGGGCGACTACAAAGCCGCCGCAGAAAAAGCTACTGCCGCCGAACTCGCTCACCGCACCAAAATTTCCGCCGCCGAAGCGCAGGCGCTGTATCGGCAAGCCAAAGCGGGCGACTGGAAAGCCTTCATCAATACTGCCGCAGGCACACAAATCAGGAAGAAAATCAAAAATCCCGTCTGCCAGCAGCAAGTCCGGGACGTGCTCGACGGCAAGAAAACCTTCACCAAAGAGGAGCTTTGGCACATCTCTCAGTGCGTCCTATCGGAGACCGGCAATGAAGACCTCGCCGACAAAATCAAACTCTACGGAGGCGCTGCCTATTACGTCGCCACACAGCCCGAACAGCTTGCCGCACAGCTCAAAAACACGCTGAACAAGCTGAAAATCTCGGAAGAAACCTTGCAAAAAGTGCTGGAAAACAACGCCGACGGGATACTTCGGCTCATGGCGAAAGCCATCGGGCTGACTTCGCCCGAAGCGCAGGCAGCTTTTGTCAAAGGCGACCTCGACCGGGCAATCGAAGCGCAAACCGAATGGGGTGTGAAAAACGGCTTGCCCCGGCGGGACATGAACTACTACAACAACCTCGGCAAGCAGGTGAAACAAGGCGCCAGCAACCGGGTCGAACTGCTCAAAGTCTTGCTGGATGCCATTCGCAAAGGTGAAATCGCCGTTCCGGACGACCTCGGAAAAATGCTCGAAAACTCACTGAATCAATCACTTCACTAAATTTTGGGAAGTGTCAAAATGCGGCGTGAATCACTCGCATTTTGGCACTACCGATTTTTGAATCCATGAGAAAGGCTACATTTTTCTTCCTGACGCTGCTGGTGGCAGCGTCGGCGCTCGCCCAACTTTGGGCGCAACAAAAAGACAAACGACAGCGACCGAAAATCCGCGAACCCTACGACGTAGGTTGCCAAACCGAGGAGGAACGCTGCAAAAGATGCCGCATTTACGAACTGGAACTCCAACTGATGGCAGGCAAGCTGAACGAGGCGGAGTATCAGTCCCAACGAACGGCGGAGGAGTTTTGGCTACAGGCAAATTGCGGCGACTCTTTGCCGCCTCCCGACCCCTGCTGGGGCAAGCGCAACTTTTTCCTGAACAGCCAAAGCGGCGAGCAAGTCTTTAAGGTTTGCCGAACCGAAGTGGTGAATGGCAAATGCAAGTCCAGCAACGATTGTGTAGAAGTGCTCAAGTTCCAGCCAGGCAAGGACATCGGCAGGCGGCGAGCCGCTTTTCTCGTCAAATTCTTGCCTGTCAGCAATCAGCCAACCGGCGAAAGCCACTTGCCTTTTGCCATGCCGAACAATTTCCAATCCGAGTGGGCTAATGCTTATCCCAAACCGGAACGCCCGACCGCCCCCTTTTTTATCTTTTTGCCCGACGGCAAAAGCGACACCGTTTGGATGTTGAAACCCCGTTCGCCGGGCAGTTTGCAAGCCGATGCAGTTGTCGTTCCGCAAGTGAAGGCTTCCTGGTTCGACTTTGAGGGGGCAAAAGCGGAGCGGGAAAACGGCGTAGCGCATTTTCTTCACGCGATTGCCACCGTGTTGGCAAACGACCCCGGCGCCGTGCTGGTCAACCATTCGCCTGCCAGCGACAGCACCCAGCAATTCGTGACTTTGCACGGCAAGGCGGCAGGGAAAAATTTCCTGGTGAGCACGGGCTTCTCCGGGAATACATTTTTAGGTGAATACGTGCCTATTCAGCATGAAGACGGCGCCGAATTTTCGAGTTTGATAGTGCCTTCGCTGGCAAAAGGCAAGGCGCTCGACCAACGGTTGACAGCCATGCTCGATGCCTGGAAAAACAGGAAGGGCAATTACCGCATCGTTGCTGCCGCTCCGTTTGGCGTCGCCACCTGGGAAACGCCTTTTCGGGCAATCGGCTCATCGGTGGGGCAGTCTTGCGAAGACGTGCTTCGCCGCCAGCTTCGGGGAGGCTCCATTGACTTGCTGGTCAAAACCAACAACGAGTATCACGTCTGGCGGCACGGCGCTGCCGGGAAGGAAAAGGTCGAATGGTTCGCTGATTTGGCAGGGCATTTCAAGCCCAACTGTTTCCTGCGAATGCTCGCCATTGCCGACCCCAAGCTGAAAGTGCTCGCTGCGGCGTACGATACACAGACCGGGCTGAACAAACTGGTCTTCATTTTCAACAAAAACCCCAACGTAGTTTACGCCTGGACGTGGAAGGGCAACGAGCCGCCCACCGAAACAGAATTGCTGAACCCCGGTAAACCCTTCGAACTGACCGGCGAGCCTACCTCTACCTACGTTGCCCTACTGCGGGCAAGCGTCAACCCCGGCGAGCGGACGTTTTTGCTCCGCCTGGCTGCCCAACCTGCAAGTCTTCACCTGCTGGAACTGTTTGCTGGCAACTCCCCCGGCGAGCGGATTTTGCTCTTTGCTGAAAATCCGCCTCAACTGAACAAAAAGCTGGGACTGACCGAAGCCACGGCCCACCGCCTGACGGCGAGCGGTGAGAAGCGGCCCATCCGCCTGCTCGTACCGGACGCCAAAAGCCAACAATGGCGGGAGTTTCAAGACCGATACATGGCGGCGGGCGCTTGGCAGCGGAAAATTTTCACCGAAAAATTGGCAAAGACCACTTCGCCATTTCCCGAAGCTTGGTTGAGCACAGAACGTATGGGCGTCGTGCTGGGCATGGGCAAAGGCGGCGACGCCCGCCTGAGCATTCACTTGCCCGGACCTCGCCGTACGCCTTTTGGTCCGGCTTTTTTCTCTCGAATTCAAGATACCATCGAAAGCGACGGGCTGATTTATGTACCTGGCGGCGTTCCCAGTCACCATCCGGAATTGATGAAAAGCTGCCTGAGCCAAGCCTGGGATACCCAGATATGGAGAGCCAATCCTCTGGGATACTTCGACAGGTGCAAATCGCTGTAAAGTCTTATTGTTCAATCGTTTGGTTGATGCGGTTGATGAGGTTGACGAGGTTGATTTTGTGGCAAAATCAACCTCGTTAACCGCATCAACCGCATCCCTTCACAAACAAAAACTCATCATCCTTCATGGAAAATTTTCTGCTTGGCGCCTACGCCAGCCAAACCAAAGGGCGCTCGCCCCTCGACGTGCCGAAAAGAACGGTGGCGATTGCCTTGGGCATTGCCTTGATTGCCGGCATTGCTTTGAGCAACCTGTTTTTGCAATCGCTGCAAATCTGGAACCTCGCCAACCTGGACAGCGCCGAAATTCTCGTCCCCCAGGACTCGACCGAGGAGGCGGTCAAGTCGCTGCTCACTCCCGACCTTCATCCGAGAGTCAGAAGAACCCAAATCAGCCCTGCTCTGGATGCCTTGGTCTCCGACGGTAGCATCACGTTCCGCGATGCACAGCTTTTTCTCGAAGAAACCTACCAGGGCGATGATTACCGGCTGGGCATTGCAGGCAAGCTGAAAAGAGAACTCCTCGTGATGCCCAGGTTCGAGAGCGACTTGCCCAGCAAAGTTTTGGGTGGTCAAAAAATCAGCCTCAAGTCTGACAAGCTCAATGAAAAGCAATTGAATTATGCCGCAGCGGTGGGCTTGATAAATGCTTTTCGGGAGGAACTGGGAACGGGTTATGGCAGCCCTCGCCGGCTGTTGCAGGCGCTGGGCGACTACATTCAATTCATCACTTTCATCCTCGCAATCTGGGGCATTTTGCTGGTGACGCTTCGCCACCAATGGCGCAAACTGCAACTGCGCCTGACGCTGGATGGCTATCTGCGAAGGGATGCCGCTTCGGGGCAAAACATCTGGGCATTCCTCGATACGCCTTCGGGAAAAGCGCCGCTACTGGTGCAGTATCAGGAAAACTACGGCGAGATGCTGGTGCCGGTGCAACTGCTGGGGGAAGCCGCACAGATGAAGGAATCGGACAAACCAGCCGTTCCGCAAACCTTCGTCAACGACCGCATAGACCTGATGGAAGCCTCGGTGGCAAAAGGCGAGTACCAACTGCTGGATTGGATTGCATACGCCATTCCAAATCTGGGTTTCCTGGGTACAATACTTGGAATTATAATGTCTATGGCGAACGTGTCCAACATCTTAAAGTCTTCCGGTCAGCTCGAAATGGTGGAAGCTTTTGAAAAAGTGGGGGGCGCCCTCGGCTTGGCTTTCGACACCACTTTCGTCTCCCTGGTGTGGGTGCTGATTTTGAGCTATTTCACCGCCCGCCTTCAAAAAAGCGAGTCGGATATGTTCGAACAGTTGCGCGCCAAGGCTATCCTTTTTTTGAGGGAGCATTGGCAAGCGGCTCATGCTTATTGAAACATCATGGCAAAAAAAGAAGCATTCGGATTGAGCCTGCTCGACGTGTTGAGCAATGCACTGGTGGGCGGCATCGTGCTGATGGTCGTGGCGGCGTCCTTCATCAAAGTCATCGGCGAGTTGGAGGAGCACAACGACATCATCGAAGGCAACAGCACCGACATCACGGACGTGAAATTTCAGCCCATCGCCGACCCGAAGCGCTCGCCCCGCTGGCTGACCATCTGCTTTGAATTGCATGGCGGCAAACCGGAGCAAGTGCAGATTTATCCCCGCTCGAACGACCCCAACCAAGGGGCTTGCATCGAGCGATTTCAAGGACTTTACGAAAAGCAATATTGGTTGGTGGTGCGGGAATGCCTGTGGCAAGAGGGCGATTGGCTGCTGGAACTGGAAACCGCTTCGGCGGCGGCAATGCCTGACAGCATCAGCATTCACGTTAACGCAGGGTTGCAACCGGTGGCGCTCGCAGCCGATTTGCGCACCTTGAAAGATTTGCCTAAGAAGGCTGGCAAGCACTACCTGTTCACGGTGGCGGAGAGCGCCAGGATGCCTAAAGTTTTTCGGTAGCAGGCAAGTTTGATGCTGTCTCCTCATTCATGCTCAGTGCGACAAAGCGTGAATGAGGAGACGGCATCAAACTACTTCCACCTTTCACATCTCAATTTTAAAAAATGAAACTACGAATAGCCCGATTTCTGAAGGTAGTCAAGAACCCCATCGGCTTGTCCATGCTCGACGTGGTGAGCAATGCGCTGGCAAGCATTCTCCTGTTGTTTTTCGTGATGATTGCCATTCGCTCCCAGCCGCCCGTGCCGGAGCGGCAGGTGGGCATTTTGATGGTGGATTATGAACTGCAAACCGCCGAGCCGGAGGCGGAAATTGAAGTCTTCTTGCAAAGACCTGAGAAGTCTCCCTCTTTTGAAAGAGAGGTTGCCGAGGATTTGAAAACCCAAGATATTAACAGCATCCCCGGCATTTGGGGGCACGCCGTGGTATTGGCAAAACCGGGCAGGGAAAAAACTCACAGGCGCATTTTCTACATGAATCCGGAGAAGGATGGCGAGTGGCGCAGCGGCATCATCTATGCCGACCACAGCAAGCTGACCGAAAGGTCTTTTCAACCTGGCGCAAGCTTGACGCTGCGAGCTTACTTCATCTCCGGGAGTCCCAAACTTGGTACGTGGGAAAAGAAGAGTCAGGTGAATTTTCCTACGCAACTCAGTGGGACTAAGTTTGATATTCCATCGTACGGAAATGCTAATTAACCCCATCAAACCCTATCCACTAATTAATCAATGGATGCCAGCAGCAGCGAAGCGTTCTGCGGAAACTCCATTCCGCAAAACCGTTTCACTCAGCCCGGCACAAACTATTCGTTCATCATGAACCAACAAGAATACAATCAGGAAACTACCCGCCTGAACCTGAACATAGACCGGACTAAAGACGAGCCGCTTCTGAAGTCCATGCATGAGGTGTACAAAGCGCAATTGCGAGAATTGACGGATAAATTCGGAAGCCAGTTTCCGTTGCCACCACCACCTCCTCCTCCTCCCCCGCCTCCTCCGCCTCCGTCGCCTGGGTTTTTGAAAAAATTCAAACAGGAAATGCTGGGTTTGCTGGAAGGAATGCCGGCAGGATGGTTCTTTTTGTTGGTCTTGCTGGCAGTTGTTGCTTTGATTTCTTTTCCGCTTTACCTGGTTTTGTTGCTGGGGTAGCGGTATTTGGAGGCTGCCTCAAAACAACTGATGAGGCAGCCTCCTGACTTAAAAGATTTCACCCTGCCTTCCTCCCCAAAAAGACAAACTGCAAAAATCGAGGCTTCTTGTTTCTTTCCAACCTGCTGAAAACAAGCGACTTATAAAAAGCTTGTCCTCCTACCCTCAGCTATTTCTCGGAGGGACAAACCCTAAAAATCCGTTCAACCAAAGTCTCCAACTCCAACCCACTTTTGCCCTATCCGGCAAATTCTCCCGACACAAAAGCTCACTTGCAAACTTCCCATTCATCCCGTGCTGCTCTTCACCTATCGTTGATTTTTCCCTTCGAAAAAAAGAGGATAGCCGACGCCTCTCATTCCAAGTAGGCAACCAAATTCTATCAACATGAAGTATGTAACCATCTACACTTTCCTGACAGCGCTTTTTGCCGCAGGAGCCATCCTTTCCTGCCAAAAAGAGCAAAACGCCGCACCTCAATCTCTTGCCGCCAAGTACACCGACCTCACGCTGACCGACCTGACTGAACTCCCGAATCCCGCCGCTTCCGAACAACTCCTCGCCAAGCTTTTTGACCTCAAAGAACAGGGCAATGGGTTGACCGACAGCGAATTGCGCTCGCTCGGCGACCCTGCCCGCAACCCTGACCTGCTCTACGCCTTGCTGTTCGTGGAAACCTACGACCGGGAGGAAGTCCTCTGGAGTTGGAAGGAAAAAGAAGCCGAAGCTGCCGAAGAAACCAGCCCGGAAGAAGAATTGGCTGACCGCTCCGACATCAAAAAATGGACGTACACGGGCGGCGCTCCGCTGGCTTCCCTGTATTGCAGCGGCTTCAAAAAGTACCCGGCTTACAAGCTGAAAAACCCGTTCACCGACCCTTGCGGCGACCATTTCACAGGCGCTTCGTATCAGTGCTGCTTCAACCTTTGCGAAGCCAACGCCCCGGTGACTTGCCAGAGCGGTTGCCTCGCCAACGTCACCGTTCCGGCAGGTTCGGTGGATGCGCTGGCAGCGGCGATTGCGCAGGTGTGCATCAACGGGACGGTCACGCTGGCAGCTGGCACGCACACGGAAAATGCAGGCGTGACCATCTCAAAAAACGTGACCATCGTGGGGGAAGACGGGGCAATTTTAAAAGTGAAAAGTCATCTCGAAACAGAGCCGGACGGCATCACCTCGGCAATTGCGGTGCAAAACACTTGGGGCGTCGTTTTGAAAAACTTTGAGTTGCAAAGCCTCAGCGGCGATGGAGGTTACGGTATTACGTTGCTGAAATCAGGCGATGCAGAGGTGAGCGACATGACCATTGCTCCCCATCACGTAGGTATTATCGTGGAGAAATCGAAGTACGCCCTATTGAAAAATAACGTCGTTACCGCCTCTACTTACTGGCAAACAGGAGGAGCGTACGGCATGGGCATCGTCATTGTCAACGGCGAACGTGCCTGGATAGAAGGAAATGAAATTAGCAATGCAGTTTTTGGCGTTTGGGCTTGCGACCAATACGGAACTTACGTGGACAATTACACCCATGACAATTTTATCGGTTTGATACTTTGCAAAGTTCCGGCAGGGTCTTTTTTGATGCCAGATGGAACGTTGGCAGGCTCCGCCTTTTCAGGAGGTTATTGGGACGTGCATGACAACAAATCCACCGATAACCTCGATGCGGGTTACATAGTAATTGACGGCGCCAACCACAACAACCTCCAAGACAACGAAGGCGGCAACAACGGCACCTACGACATCGAACTGGTCGGCGACAGCTACCGCTTCGGCTTCCTGACGCCAAAATCTTCCTGGAACCAGGTGCGGGCGGGCGATTTCCCAAACGTGACCATCAAGGATTGCGGGCTGAACAACGTGGTGATTGGCGGGGTGAAGATTGATATTGGAGCTGACCCGTGCTTTTGATTTCGCCTGCCGCCACAAAACTGAAAGTACGCTTCCCAAAAGCCAATTTTACCCCTGAATTATCACAACGGAAGGAATGCCTGGTGCCAGCACGTGCGCCAGCTTCTACCCGTTTGATGAGGGCGCAGAAATGTCATTTCTGGAAGAAATGACATTTCTCGCACGGCTCAAAAAAACCGCTTCTCGAACACATACCGCTTCCCGTAAAAATTGTAGAAAAACACCACCGCATTCACCAGCAGCTTGCCGAGCACGTGATACAGGTTGAAAAAGGGAATTTTCATCAAGCCGAAAAAAAAGACCGTGTTCAAAACCCAACCGCCCGCCGAGACGAGCATGGCAAAAATGAAGGTGGTGCTCAGCCGCCGTTTCATGTCGAAAACGTAGCCTTTTTGCAAGCCAAAATTGACCAGAACGCCAATGGGATAGGCGATGAAATTCGCCCAGGTTTTTTGTTCTTCGCCGAGCCAGGCATAGACCAGGAGCAGGTACAAACCGTAGTCAACCGAGGTGGCAATGGCGGAAGCGGAGGCGTATTTGACCTTGAGGAGGAGGAGGTTTTTCACCTGTTGGAGAGACATTTTCACCGGCGGTAATCAGCGTTGATTTTGGTTTTTCAACTCATTTTCAAAAAACGCCCGCACGTCTGCCCAGGTGTCCACCCGAGTAAACCGCTGCTCTTCAATATTATGCGAAGCAGTGAAAAGCAGCCCCTTCCCTTTGAATTTTTCCAGGTTGAAAACATGATCGTCAATCATGTAATCGGCGCAGATGATGCTCTTGTCGCCGCAGAGGACGAAGTTTCGCCAGGAGATGTACGGGAAGTGCTCGAGCAGCCAATCGAACTTGTCTTCGAGCGAATTGCGGAACTCGGTTGCCGCCGTCACGATATAAATTTCGAAGTGCTCGTTGAGCCATTGCACCACTTCCTGAGCGCCTTCCATCATCGGCAGGTCGGCAAAAAAGCCTTTTTCTTGCAGGAAGGAGCGGATGTGCCCGCCGCCTTCGAGCTGGTAAATTTTTTTGCCCCAGTAAATATCCTTTTCCGGTCGCTTGCCGGTCGCCTGTTCGTAGTAGTCGAGGAACTTGGGGACGACGTCTGCCATGACTTCGTCCATGTCAATGGCGATGCGCTTGCGGGAGCTATTTTCTTGCATGATTTGAATGTTCTTTTGACTTTGACTTTAGTACCTTATCAATAAAATCCTTTGCAAAATCGCAAGGATTTAGCCCAAAGCTGACAGGTGGTTTTTTTATTTTTTATTTTTAAAATATAAAAATTTTTTAAACTTCAACATCCAAATCGCACCTGTCAGCTTTTCGCTCGATTTTAGTTCTGGTTCAATCATTTAATCGAAAGAGCTACTTCTCCCCTGCATTTGCCAGGTTCATTGCCAACGCCAACCCGACCGTCCCGAAAGCTTTCACCGATTCGGTTGCAATTTTCAGGATGTCGGGAAGTTGCGTTTGCTCCTCTTTGTCCCACCGGCTGAGGACAAAATTGGACTGCCTGCCCTTTTGAAATTCACTGCCGATGCCGATGCGAAGGCGGGCATAGTCGTTACCGCCGAGCATTTGGTCAATGCTTTTCAAGCCGTTGTGCCCGCCGTCGCTGCCCTTTGCCCGCAGGCGGATTTTGCCGAATGGCAAATTCAAATCATCCAAAATGACGAGCAGATTTTCCTTCGGAACGTCCTTTTTTTGAAGCCAGTAGCGGACGGCTTTGCCGCTCAGGTTCATGTAGGTGGAAGGCTTGAGCAGGATGAAAGTGCGACCCTTGTGCCTGAATTCTGCGAGGTCGCCGAGCGAGTCGTTTTTGAAGGTTGCGCCGAATTCTTTTGCCAGGGAATCCACCACTTCGAAGCCAACATTGTGGCGGGTGAAGTCGTACTCTGCGCCCATGTTTCCCAAGCCTGCGATGAGGTATTTCATTGATGATTGCTGATTGTTGATGGATGATGGTTGCCGAGTGGCAGGCGTGAAGCGTTGCAGTATTTTTTTGAAAAAATTCACTGGGGATTTTGTTTCGAGGGCGCAAAAGTAAAAGTCCAAAGCTGACAGGTTCCCCCTTTTTGTCATTCTGAAAG
>CAZHLB010000091.1:0-13870 GCA_964533005.1 uncultured Saprospiraceae bacterium | reverse complement strand
ATCTTCCATTCCATCAACAATCATGTAATCATGTAATCTGCAATCATGTAATCAAACAAAAACAAGAAAGGGATTGGCAGCCGAAGCTCCCAATCCCTTTTCTCGTGACGCCGCCATGCCTGGCAGAGCATCAAATCAAGCTTGAAAATTTGCCTTGCAGGGGAGGCAACTCCTCGGCAATGCCGGGGAACTACCTCTTGCAAGGACTTTGGCGGGGCGAATGCTTGCTGAGAAAATCTCGGGAACCCAAAACTTCTTTTTTTGCCGCTTGCCCAAAACGATTGCGAACAATCGTCGGCGTCTCACACGAGGTGGACGAACGGGCTTTGCAGCAAGGAGGAAGTTCGGAACGCACCTGCCGCCGCAAGTTGGCAAGCGCAGAATCCCGGCGACTTTCTCGCCCGGCATTTTCCCCTTGCCTGTCTTGGGGCAGTCCCTCCGCTGCTTGTTTCTTTCGAAGTGCTGCATGTGGAAAAGCTGCCGAAAGACAGGTTTTGACTTCTTTCTCACGATTGTCTTGACCGGAAGCGGTCGTTTGCCTTCGGGTCGCTCGTACCCACTGGCAACTCGCCGCGAGGGGCGGTCTTCTACCGAAGTAGGTTTGCCGCCGATGGCAATGCAGTTTTGCTTCCCGCCTGTCTCTTTTTGCAGCTCTAAGCCGAAACCCCAAGCAACTAAAAAAAGGCGGTTCGCCTGCCTTGCCCAATCTTCGCCGACGCCGTTTCCCACCGAAGCGAGACGTTTGCCGGTTCCGATTTTTCCCATGCCTTCGCCGAAGGAAGTAGTCCCTTCCTGCTCACTCTACCGAAAAATCGAGAGGGCGGACAGGGGGCGCTTGCTTTCGGTGCGCCGGTTGCTGCGTCGAGACTGCGATGTGATTTTTCTCCTGCCGCGTACACCGGCAACGCAGTTTTTCGCTTTTCAGCGAGTTGTGCGTCGCTTGTCCTTTCGAACGTGGCACAGGCAGTTGAACCGTTTCCATCATTTTCCCGGACTGTCGGGAGCAGCATCAGACGGCTCGAACCGGTGGAACGGCAGTTTTTGCAAACCGCCATTCAGACATGAGTTCCGATTGTCAAAACAATCCTGAAACCAGAAGTCAGGATTTTGCCTTCTCTAAGTTGGACATTGGCGTTTACCAGTTCATCTCCTATTCAGGAAATTCCCGTCGTCGAAGCCCGAAGACCTCGCTCGCCAAAGCCCATACTTATGTCAGGCGATTAGCAACCTAATGTTCAAAAAGGGCACAATGAACCAGGTTTTGCCTTTTAGCGAGGAGCAAGCTGAAACTTGGTCTCGCCGGTGACGCCCTTTCGGGCTATCGTCGGCGGAACGTCGCCTGGCGGCGAAGTTTCTACAAGGGCTGTTTGGCCCTTTGCGTTGGCTGCTCCTGGTCGAAATTTGCATTTCGCACGATTGCTCCGGGCTGTTCTGGCTCGGCAAGTTGCGCTGCCGAAGCGGCGCTTTTGCAAGCCCTGTTTCTCCCATTTTGGTTGCCTATTGACTACACTTTTCAGGCGGATAAAAATGCTTAGTTCAACCCTCCGTTCCCGGTGATTTTGGTCTTCCTTGCGGAAGCGTGAAAAAGGCGGTTGCCCACGTTTTTCAACTCCAAAAAGCTCGTTCCCGGCGGCTGAAAATGCACTTTTAAGCCTTACTCGGATGTAAGCAATTTTTCAATTTTGCCAAACCGAATATTGACTTTTCAATCATTCGCAAAACCATTTTGTGGTGTTTAGCGAAGCAAAGATGTTTTCGTTTGGAGGAGATGTCAAGCTAATCAGGAGCGTTTTTCTCCACAAATTCTCCACCTCCGTTTTCCACATCTGTTAATTGATTGGGAGGCAAAAACTTACAATTTCCGATTTCGGATTTGTGATTTCGGAGGGGGTGAAAAAAACTTTCAGGCAGGCAAATCTTTTTTTGACAAAAACAATAATCGGCTTTTCGGGAAAGTTTTAGGGGGGATTTTCAACCGCAGTCCTTCACTAAATTCAACTAAATGACTCAATTCCTTACTCAACTTGACTTAGTTCGTTTCATCTACAAAGAAACGTCCGTCGCCGAAACAGTAGCCATCTGCGAGGCGATTGTGGACGACCCCTTGCTGCGGGAAGAGTATGAGGAGCTTTTCTGCGGCTACAGCCAAATGCCAAAAGCCAAATTTAGCCCCAGTCCCCTTGCCCTGAAAAACGTCCTCCGCTACAGTGAGCAAACTGCCCTCAATACGATGCACTAAACAACTGTAGCGCTATCTGCCCCTCGAAAGCCCTTCCGTGGTTCTGCCGTTGGAAGGGCTTTTTCTTTTTGAAACGGAGGTAAGTGGGGCCTTTTTTGAGAAGATTTAGGATGTTTCACGCAGACGTGTTTTCTCGCAAAGGACGCAAAGGAGCTAAGGACGCAAAGTCATGCAAATCAAGCCGATAGCTATCGGCTTTGCGTCCTTTGCTCCTTTGCGCCCTTTGCGGGAAAATGTCTTTGCGTGAAACATCCCGAAGATTTTTGCAATTTTTTTGTCCTCGAAAACATTCCTCTGCTACTTTTGGGCACGTTGAAAAAGCGGTCTTCAATTCTTTCTTTTCGGGGGATTAGCTCAATTGGCTAGAGTGCTGGCATCGCACGCCAGAGGTTGAGGGTTCGAGTCCCTTATCCTCCACAACTTTTTGAAATCGCTTAGTATCGGTTGGAATGAAACGCTTGATTTTACTGAACTTATGAAGCTGCGAAGTTACTAACCTGTCCTAAAAAATGCCAACCAATACCAAAAATTTGTCCCTTTATTTGTCACCACTGCCAAAAAGCCGTTTAAATTTGCTGCCGACAGTTATTCATTCAAAAGACGGTGACAAATGGCACTTCCTCATTTCGTCCTAAAGAAAGTCAAGGACAATTCAGCGCAAATTTTCCTTTTCTATACCTACCGCAAGGGCAACCGCCTGCGATACTTCACCGGCATTTCCGTACCGCCCGACGTTTGGAACGATGAAACGCAGCGGGTGAAGGCTTCCCGCAATTTCCCGCAACACGTTGAAATCAATGGCTTCCTCAATTCGCTGTCAAATGAAGCCGAGCGGCTGGCTTTGAGCTATGCCAATCAAAAGCTGTCCTTGCCGCCGGAACAGTTCAAAAAAGATTTGGACATTTTCAGGGGGAAGGTTGACGCCAACGAAAAGACTACCTTTTTCCAGTTCTTCGAGCAATTCATCCGGGAAAGGGAAGGGAAAAAATTTGCCGCTTCCTCCATTATCGTTTACAGGCAAACGCTGAAAAAGCTACTCGACTTCGCCAAACAAACCCGCCGGAAGATTGACTTTGCCAACTTCGACCATTCGTTTTTTGCCGACCTCACCAACTTCCTTTTCTCGCAAAATCACGGCACGAACTACGTTTACAAAATCACCTCGACGCTAAGAACGGTTTTGGGGGAAGCTAACCGCCGGGAATTGTCGCCTGACTTGAAGTATAAAAAGGATTGGTTTCAGGTGGCAAAACAGGAAGTTCCAGCTATCTACCTCACCGAGCAAGATTTGGAGGTTTTGCAAATCCTCGACCTTAGCCAGTTTCCCCGCTTGGACAGGGTGAGAGACCTTTTTCTGATTGGATGCCATACGGGTTTGCGCTTCTCCGATTTCACCAACATTCGACCGGAAAACCTGAAAACCGTCAACGGGCGGGAAGTTATTTCGATTGTCACCCAAAAGACCGGGCAAAAGGTGACAATTCCAGTTAAAAACGTGGTGCGCTCCATTCTCGCCAAGTACGGCGGACACCTGCCGGGAGCTATCAGCAATCAAAAAATGAATGACTACCTGAAAGAATTGGGTGAAATGGCTTCACTTGCCGAACCCGTTTTGATGAGCCGCTTTCAGGGCAGGCGGCGGGAAGATTTTAGCCGGAAGAAATTCGAGCTAATCACCACGCACACCGCCCGGCGCTCGTTTGCCACCAACGCTTTCAAAGCAGGCGTTCCCGCCAAGCTGATAATGCAAATCACCGGGCATAAGACGGAAAGGGAATTTTACAAATACATCAAACTGAACAGCGAGGAACAAGCGGTTTTGCTGGCTGAAAATCCTTTCTTTCAGTGAAAAAAAGTTTTTCCTCGAAAAGTCACATTCTTCACAAAAATCACAAAACGGACGGTGACACATGAAAAATTACATCTACTGCTGCGACAAAACACAAGCCTACATTGAACGGGCGCAAGCCCTCACAACAAACGAGGCAGCTATTGACCGCCTTTATTCAGGGCTTTTTAAGCATCCAATTAGTGACAAATTCGAGGCTTGGGCATGGCAAAATGAAGGCTCATTGGAAGAAATCAAAGACTACGTTTTCTGTTTGGGAAAAACCCTGCCCGATGAATTGAAGCCTATTTTAATTGAAGCAGCTTTGTCTGACATAAATGATTTTGAAGATTTGAATGAGGCTAAAGTTGTCTTAGCCAAGCATGAATTTTTAGGATTGATTGAGCAAGTAAAGAGTGATTTGAAGGTCTTGCCAGACTACCTTACTAAAGACCCATTTCTGAAACAGAGATTAGGAGATAGGGCGCTTATGCCAGTCACCCAAAAGACCCTCGACACTTGGGGCAATTCAATGAACGACTACGTTGCCAAACTGCCTTCCCAAAATTTGACCATGCCTTTTTTCTCATGGTGTATCCAACAAATGAAATTCAACTTGGAGGCTCACCAATCACATTGCGAAAAGGGGAAAGTATGCGGCACTGACATTGGCTATCAAAGGAGAATGGATTTACTCAAAAGAAGAATGGAAGAACTGCAACCGGCGCAAACCGAAGCCATGCAAAACCCTAAGCCAATCAATCAAATACAATGGTTAGGCACTCAAAAGGAATTGGCGGAGCTATTTATCCGCTTGAAAGAAAAGGGGTGGATTTCCGGCTTTGAATACGAAACTATAAAGGCTTGCTTCACCAATTCAAACTCCATTCAGCAAGTCTTGAAGCCAGGGCAAGACCCGAAAACTAAGCAAGCAACTTTCGACCAAGTATTTACTAAAGACTATACTTCCCAATTTCACGGCATTCAGCAAAACCCGAAAAAGAATACAACTGCTTGATTTTCAATAGTGGTGTCATTACGGTAATGCCTTCGTAATTGCTCAACGGCAACAACGTCTTGCAGCTTTGCCCCAACAAAATCATTTAGCCATGCAAGACATTGTTTTGATTTCCTTACCCAAAGAAACCATTCGCCACCTTGTCGAAGATGCACTTAGAAAAGTGCTTTCCGAGCAAACGCCACCGGCAGAAAGCGGCTTTGACGAAAAGCCATTAACCCGAAAACAAGCGGCGGCTTTTCTTGGCGTTGCCCCTTCCACCCTCGACAATTATAGGCGGGAAGGTCTGATTTTCGGCGAGCGAATAGGCGGCACGTTGCGCTTTAAAAAAGGCGAGTTGTTGGCGGCGCTTTCCAGCCCTATCACAAAACAAAAATCCCCGCAAACGGGCTACCGCAAGCAGGGATGCAAATATTAAAAGTTATGGCAAAAGTAGCCGAAATCCGAGACTTTGCAGAAAGTCCCAACGGGCAGGCTTTGGTTGTCAGCATCCCTGACCCGGTTGATTTAAACGAGCATGCCGAAGCCTTGCCCGACGAAGCACTGCCGGAAAGCTCCGTTTCTCACCCGCTTTTGCGGGAAATCCTCGACAACATTGAACCGCTCGACTTCCGGGAACGCTTGGAATTGCCAGACGGCGAAAACCTCAAACTGAAACACGTCTTTGTTTTGGTGGTGGAGGAAGTTTTGAACGTTGCCAGGCGCTTGAATTGCGGTTTGTGCCGGAAAGCGGATTTCATCTACCTTTTTAACGGCGAGTATTGGCAGCAAATTCAACGGGATGACTTGAAAACCTTTCTGGGGGAAGCTGCCGAAAAAATGAGCTTCGACCGTTGGGAAGCCCGCTATTTTGAGAACCGGGAAAAACTATTCAAGCAGTTCCTTTCCGATGCCAGCTTGCCAGACTTGAAACAGAGCGGCGACCGGGTTTTAATCAACCTGAAAAACGGCACTTTTGAAGTCAATGCGGGAAAAGGAGGCATTCGAGATTTCAACCGGCAAGACTTCCTTACCTATCAATTGCCATTCGAGTTTGAGCCGTCCGCCGACTGCCCGAAGTTTCGCCAATTCCTCGACCGGGTTTTGCCCGACGCCAACGTGCAAAAGGTTTTGGCTGAATTTTTTGGCTACGTTTTCACCCGCCACTTGAAGCTGGAAAAATGCTTGCTTGCCTACGGAAGCGGCGCAAATGGCAAGTCTGTCCTTTTCGACGTGGTGAATGCCATTTTTGGGCGGGAGAACATCTCCAATTTTTCCCTTTCTAACCTGCGGGAAGAACACAACCGGGCTTTGATAGCTGATAAATTGCTGAACTATGGCAGTGAAATCAAAGGCAACATTGAAGCGGATGACTTCAAACTAATGGTTTCCGGCGAACCAATTCAGGCACGTTTGAAGTATGGCAATTCCTTTTTTTTGACCAATCATGCAAAGTTTGCCTTCAACTGCAACACGCTGCCAAAGGACGTTGAACACACCGAAGCCTATTTCCGGCGCTTTCTGATTGTTCCTTTCGAGGTGACTATCTCCGAAAGTGAACGCAACCCTAACTTGGCAAAGGAGATTATCCGGGAAGAATTGGCAGGGGTGTTTATTTGGATACTCGAAGGACTAAACCGCTTGCTCGAACAGGGCGATTTTACCCAATGCGAAAAAGTTAGCCAGGCGGTCAGCCGCTTCAAACAAGAAAACGACAGCGTTTTTCTTTGGCTTGAAGAAAATCAATACCGCCGTTCCGTTCAGCAATTCCAGCCACTTTCCACACTGTTTCAAGACTATCGAAATTTCTGCCACCAAGACGGCTACCGGGCTTTAGGTAAGAAGAATTTCAGCGACCGCTTGAAAAACAACGGCTTTGACGTGGGGCGGGGAAACGGCGGCGTTACCGGCGCTTGGATTGAAAAAATCGCATAACCTTCAAATCTTTACCAATGTCAGCCCTCGACGTTCAAGTGTCCTATTTCAAAAGTGTGCGGGAAACCGAAGGCGTTTCCGTTTCCCTGCTTGCCTGCTTGCGTTCCGAGCGGCACAAAGACCGGGTTTTGCAGCTTCGCAGCATCGGCGACAAAGAGCAATTCAAAAAAGCCAAAGAACAGTTGCCGGGCTTCACGCCAAGCGGTTTGTTCAGCCGACGTGCCGAAGCCGGGCTTATCAGGCATAGTGGCTTGATATGCTTGGACATTGACCGCAAGGGAAACGAGCATATTTTGAATTTCCAAGAATTGGCTTTGCACCTCTGCAACGTGGGAAACGTCGCCTATTTCGGCAAGTCGGTTTCCGGCGAAGGTTGGTTTTGCCTCATTCCAATTGCCACGCCCGACCGCCACCGGGAACACTTCGAGGCGTTGCAAAAAACCTTTTGGGAACGCTGGCAAATTCGCTTGGATGCCGCCTGCAAAGACGTTTGCCGCTTCCGTTTCGTGTCCTTCGACCCGGAAGCCTATTTCAACCCCGATGCCACGCCCCACCGCTTGCCAAAACCCACTTTGAAGCCAGGTTTGAAAGCGGGTTTGAACCGGGTAAAATTTCAGGGCAAAGCCTCGACAACACGGGAACAGGTGGAAAGCCTCGTTAGCCAGATTTGCGCCCGGCGCTTGGATTTGACGGCGAGTTATTCAGCTTGGTTTGAAATCGGCTGTTCGCTGGCTTCCGAGTTTGGCGAAGGTGGGCGGGAATTGTTCCAGCTTGTCAGCCAGTTTCACCCGAAATTTTGCCAACGAGACACCGACCGGCAATTTGACCAATGCCTGAAACATCCCTACCGTTTCACAATCGCCACGTTTTTCAAGTATGCAAAGGATAATGGTTTGACCCTCGACCGGCAAAAACCTGTCCGCCGGGAACACACCGAACCGGGCAGGTCGGCGGCGCTTGGTCGTTTGCAGTTGTCCGCCTCGACGCCAAAGCCGGCACCGGCAGACAATGAGTTTTCCCAATTGGAAAAAAAGGCTTCGCCCAATGCCAAACCCGCACCGGCAGCGAAGCCCGCCGACCCCGACGCCACCGGCTACCCGGCTACCTGGGATGAACCGCTCGACCCGGCAAGTGAGCCGACCCCAAAAAGTGATTTTTGTGAAGAATGTGAAATTTCAAACAAACACTTTTTTTCAGCCGGGCAGGAATTGGCTACTGCCTTTGGCTTGGAATTGACAGCCGTTCAAGACCTGCCCGACGGCGAAACGCAAGCCAGCGCCCACCGGGAAGCGGAAGCTATCAAAGACTTTCCGGCAGTCTCAACGCACGGGCGAGCGGATGAATCTTTCCGGCAGGAATGGCAGGAACTTTCTGCTTGGTTTTCAACCTGCCAACTGCCCGGCGAGCCTGTCCGCCTAAGTCCTTGCAACGTTGTTCAAGATGCCGGGAAATTTGTTGAAACGCACCTTTCCTACATTCAGGCGAGCAAAAGCGAAAGGGCGGCAAAGCCATATTTGGAGCGGCTTTGGCGTTTCAGGCGGTTGATGGAAGGACGGGAAATAGGATGGAAACCAGGTGGCTTTTCCTGACAGATAAAACCTGAAAAAACCAGAAATTCAAAACTCAACTTTTCTGAACATGAAAGAAAAAGTCAACAAACAGACCGGGCTTTCCGAACAGCAAGAAACTGCCGTCCGATTGCTCATTGACGGTGCAACCTTCGAGGATTGCGCCCAAACGTTGGGCATTGACATTGCCACGCTTTACGAATGGCAGGCAAAGCCGACGTTTCAAGCCTACTCAAACCGCCTGCTTTTCGACCGGAAACAACACGCCGGGCAGCATCTTTTCAGCCTTTACAATGAAGCACTGGCAGCCGTGCGGGATTGCCTGCAATCAGAAAACCAAATGGTCAGGCTAAAAACTGCCATGTATGTACTTGAAAAGTTTGAAAAGACTGAAATCGGACTGACCGACGCAAGGGAAATGATTAGCCGGAAATGCACTACAACAAGCTCACCTTTGGATTATGATTTTGAAACGGTGCAATTCAATGAAGCCATGTATCAACGGCTTTGCGAAGAAAACCACTTGGTTTGAAGACTTTTTGTGCATCTTCTCAAAAGATTTAGGTTTCATTTTCAAGCGAAAAATTTCCAGCCATGCCACGCTTTCCCCGTTTCGAGCCAACCATTGGTGAAAGTCTGACCATTTCCATTTCCACGCTGAAAAGGTGGGGGCATTTGAAACCGGACGTTTTGATTTTAAATGGCAGTTTCAGTTGGAGTAGGGGCGGCGAAAAAATTGCCAGCGTAACCTATCACCTTCAACCCGTAAACGCCGACCTGAAATGCTTGACATTGGTTTACCGGCACGGGGAAACGCCCGTCCGTTATTCGCTCGACGTGGTTGCAGCGCCGACCAACCTGGGAGGCGGCAAGCGTTGGTTTTTTATTTGCCCAAAAACGGGAAAACGCTGCCTGAAACTGATTTGCCCAAACGGAAGCCACTACTTTTTTCACCGGACGGCTTTTGGTTTGCTGTACGAATGTCAAAAGAAAAGCAAGGGCGACCGGGTGTATAAAAACACCTTCGATTATCTTTTCAAACTGGAAGATTTGCAGGAAAAACTTGGGAGCAAACACCGCAAAAGCCATTACCAGGGAAAGCCAACGCCGTTGATGCAACAGGTTTTGAAGTGGCGAAAGAAAACGGAACGCCAAACAAAAACCTTTTGGCAGATTTCAAGGAAGGGTTAAAACGGGCAGGAAGCCGACGGGCTTTTGTGACTTTTGTGAAGAATGTGAAGTTTCAGGAAAACACTTTTTTTCAACCGGGAGAGAAATGAAGCGGCTGTCTATTTCGTTTATTTCGTTTATCTTTGTGTTTTTAAAAAAATGTCAGCCATGCAAATCTTAGAAAATGTTAGGCGACCTTCTAAGCAAGAGCAAAAAACTGCGATGGAGTCTTATGATGCTCTCAAAGCCATGCTTGAGCAATTAGACGTCAACACACCTGAAATCGAAATTGAAGAGACTAAAGAGAAAATTAAAGTTCCTTTGCGAGCCTTAAAACTGTTAGCTGAAATTCTAAAGGCAATAAGCAAAGGGCAGCCAATTTCTATTGTCCCGGTTGCTACCGAACTGACAACACAGGCGGCAGCAGAAATGCTTGGCTGTTCAAGACCACATCTTGTAAAGCTGCTTGAAGCCAATGAAATTCCATTTACAAAGGTCGGAAAGCATAGAAGAGTCAAGTTTGAAGACTTGATAAACTACAAAAGCCAGAAAAAGCAAGAAAGGGAAACATTGCTTATTAAAATGATGGAAGGAGACGAAGAACTAAATTTATATGATTCATAGCGTAAAGTTTACCTGCGTACTCGATACGAATGTCATTTACCCAATTGAAGTGCGTGACCTTTTGCTCTGGTTTGCACACTATGAATTATATACCCCAAAGTGGAGCAAAGACATATTCGATGAATGGCGCAAAGTAATGAGAGAAAAAGGGGTGCAAGAGGCAGAAATAGCTAAAAGGATTCAAAGGGTAAATGAAGCATTTCCAGATGCCTTAGTTGCCAATTATGAAGCCCTGATTGATAATTTGGATTTACCAGACCCTAAAGATTGCCACGTGTTAGCCGCTGCCATAAAAACAAACGCCAATCTCATCGTAACCAATAATTTAAAACACTTTCCGGCTGATAAATTGGAAGCATATAGTCTGTCTGCCAAAAATGCCGACGATTTTTTGACGGATATAATTGACCTAAATCCCGAAACTGCAATAAAGGCATTTAGAAAACTGGTATTGCATCGAAGAAACCCTGATTTGGATGAGTTTCAAGTATTGGACAGGCTAAGAAAAAATGGACTGACAGACACGGCAAATTATTTGCACGCCCTCCTTTAAGTCTCAAGCATTCAACAAAGCAATATTGGCGCTATCCAAGTTGCGCAAACACCGCTTGACGTTGTGAACAGTCGTTTCCGAGACGCCGCACCGCTTCGCCGTCTGTTTGTTGCTCAAACCTTCCTCCAAGCATTTCACCACGTTGGCGTATTTCTCCAAAAAACCCTTCAATTCCTCGAAAGAAAAGCCGCTCGATTGGCTTTGAAGTGGGTGCAAGTATTTCACCAAGAGCCGCTCGACCTCGTTTGCCGGAAGGGTGGGGGTAGCCTTCGACGGCTCAAATTCAGCTTTTGCGCCCGGCTGTTCTTCCCTTCTTTCTCCGTTGATTTTGAAACCAATTTGATTTCTCAAAACCGGCGCTCCGTTGTGGGCGGGTTTGGATTGGCTATTTTTGAGGGTTTCGGCGAGGTTGTCAAAAGCTGCCGTCAAAGACTGCAAAGCCCGCTCGTTTTTGTCAGTCTGTCCGCTCGTTTCTTCGCTGGCTGGCTCACCGGCTGCCGTTTTCTGATTTTCAATGAAAACCCTCGACAGGTAGAAATAAACGTAGCCGATGCAAAGCAAGCCCGCCAACTCGACCAAAAGGGAAATCCAAAACATATAGCCGCTATCTCGTTTGCTGTTCGAGGCGTTGGCGTACAGGTCACTTTGCAAGCCGGTTTCCAGGGATGCCAAAGCCTTTTGCCGCTCGTTTTGAAGTTGTTCCAAACGGTTGTTGTGAGAGGCAATCACCGATGCCGTTTTCCGGTTGCTCATATCTACCCGACCTTTCCAGGTGACAGACTTTTTGAAGTCCGCCAAGTCTTTCTTTTCAGCTTCGATTTGCTTTTGAAAACTGCTTTCCAAACTATCCTTTTGAGTCGCAAAGCCGCCTTTGATAGTTTCGCTTTTGTCGGTTTGGCGTTGGGCAAACTCTTTTGCCCCTTGCGTTGAAGTGTAAACGGCAAGCCCGATTAGCAGCACGTTCAGCGCCAAAGAAAGCCAGGAAGCCCGGACGCCCGATTGTAAAGCCCTTGATTGAATGTAGGACACCACAAACGACCCCAAACAAAGCCGCTTGAAAACTTCGATGCCACAAAGCAGCACACCGGCGACCAAGCCAGACAAAACCAGGTTGGCAAGCGGCGACCATTGCGGCAACACACCGGCGGCAAGCCGTTGGGCAAAGGTGAAAGCGAACAGCGCCGACAAGGTTTGAAAAACTAAGCTGGCAAGGTTGGCGGCTTGATAGTGCGGCTTGAAACGTTCCAGGAAGGTTTTTTCCTGATAGACGGCATTTGCTTTTTCCAGGATGCCGCCGTTTTCAAATTGCCGGAACAGTTGCCCGGACTTGCTGCGAAAAATGCCGGAAGGAAGAACTTGATTTTGCATGACTTTTAATATTTGAAATGAAAAGTGGATTGCCCTACTTTTGCCGCTCAACGCTTCGCCCGCTTCTTAACTGTCACCGTCTTTTTGTGGCGAAGCGTTTCTTTTCTTTTCAAGGATGCTTTGGCGGCTTTTCAGGGTAGGCACTTTTTCAGGTTTGACGCCCTATTTGTCACCAAAGCATTTTTCATTTCTTCCAACTCTCTGAAAATTAAGCCTTTGCAAAATTTAGTTCAAGTTCCTTATCCTCCACCAACTTCGCTCAAATTCCTGCAACATTCAGTTTCGATATTGGGATATTGAGATAATAAGACATTGCAAACCAGTGATTTAGGCAAAATATCAATACCTTAATATCGAACGCCTGCCTACCTTTTTTTGCTTGAAAATCTTCAACTCGTACCCTCATTTGGCAGGGCATTTACCTTCTGACCGCCTTCATCCTTTTGCCCGATGGCGTGTTACTTTTGCCCAATGATGGAAATGATTGCAGTGAAAAAAGACATCCGGCAGCTCTCCCGGCAGCAGTTGGAAACGATGTTTCTCGAACTGGGCGAGCCAAAATTCCGGGCAAAACAAGTCTGGGAATGGCTCTGGCAAAAAGGCGCCCGCTCTTTCGATGAAATGACCAACTTGCCAAAAACTCTCCGTCAAAAACTCGCCGAGGAGGTTGACCTTCTTCCGATTGTCGAAGACAAAGTCCAACGCAGTTTAGACGGCACCATCAAAAGCCGCTTCCGCCTGCACGACGGGCACCTCATCGAGTCCGTTTTGATTCCGGTGCCGGAAGAGGAGCGGTTCACGGTCTGCGTTTCGAGTCAGGTCGGTTGCAGCCTTACCTGCAAATTCTGCGCAACAGGACGCATGAACCGCATCCGCAACCTCGATGCTGCCGAGATTTTTGACCAGGTGTTTCTCGTCAACCGCCAGTGCCTGGAAACCTTTGGGCGACCCCTCACCAACGTCGTTTACATGGGCATGGGCGAGCCGCTTTTGGCATACTCAAACGTGCTGCAAAGCATCGAGCGACTGACCGCTGAAGACGGGTTGAACATGTCGCCCAAACGCATCACCGTCAGCACGGCAGGCATCGCCAAAATGATTCGCAAACTGGCGGACGACGAGGTAAAATTCAACCTCGCCCTCTCCCTCCACGCTGCCGACGACGCCAAGCGCAACGAAATCATGCCCATCAACGAGCAAAACAACCTGGCGACCTTGATGCAAGCGCTCGAATATTTTTACAAAAAGACCCGCAACCGCATCAGCTTCGAGTACATCGCCTTTCAAAATTTCAACGACACGCCTGCCGACGCCGCTCATTTGGCAAAGCTCTGCACCCGCTTCCCCGTGATGGTCAACATCATCGAATACAACCCAATCGAAGGGGCGACCTTTCAAAAATCGGAGGAAAACCGGCTGGATGCTTTTGCCCGCTATTTGCGTTCGCACGACATCATGGTGACGGTTCGGCGCAGCCGGGGGAAGGATATTGATGCGGCTTGCGGGCAGTTGGCGAATAAAGGGTGAATTATCTTTTTGATTGACGATTGACGATTACATGATTGTTGATTGTTGATGGAATGGCAGA
>CAZHLB010000090.1:8821-13891 GCA_964533005.1 uncultured Saprospiraceae bacterium | reverse complement strand
CAAATAATTGAATAATTGCGGCGCTCGCTGCACCTCATCAAAAATCACTTGGTGGTCATAAGTTTCCAAAAATCGCCGGGGGTCTTGCAAGGCAAAATCGAGCACATCGGAGTTTTCCACCGAGAGGTACCGGTAGTCTGGGAAAATCTTCCGAAGCAAGGTGGTCTTGCCCGATTGGCGGGGTCCGGTGAGGGAAACAATTGGAAATTTCCCGCACATTTCCCGAATGCGACTTTCAATGTGACGGTGGACGAACATGGCTACATGAATTTATGCAAATCTAAGATTGGATTTTGGATTTGCATAACAGGACGCTGGTTTCATTTTCTTGGCTCTTCTTTCTAAAACCTCGTCCGCTGCAAAGCCCCCTCCCGCCGGTGCCGCTCCAAAGCCAGCGTCAGCAATCGGTCAATCAAATCTGAATACGCCAACCCCGCCGCCGCCCACAATTTCGGATACATCGAAATATTGGTGAAGCCCGGCAAAGTATTCGGCTCATTTACATAGACCGTGCTGTCATCCACCAAAAAAACATCCATCCGGGAAAGCCCTTCCAAACCCAACGCCCGGTAAGCTCGCAGCGCCGTCTCCCGAATATTTTCCTCGGCGGTCAAGCTCAGATTTTCAGCGGGGACGACCACTTTGGCGGCATCGGGCGAGATGTATTTGCTGTCGTAATCGTAAAAACCTTTCGCCATCACAATTTCGCCGACCCCGGCAACCTGGGCATTTTCGACGTTGCCGAGCACGGCGGTTTCCATTTCCCTGCCTTTCAAGCCTTTTTCAACCAAAATCTTCGTGTCGAAACGAAAAGCCAGTTCCACCGCCTGCCGCAATTCCGCCTCATTTTCCGCTTTGCTCACGCCGACGCTGCTGCCCATGTTTGCCGGTTTGACAAAAACCGGGAAGCCAAACCGGGCGATAATGCTTTGAATATCAACCGCTTCATGCCGCCAAAGCGTGACCCATGGAGCAACCAGGATGCCTTCCTCCTGCAAAATCCGTTTGGTGAAATCCTTGTCCATGCCCACCGACGAGCCGAGGACTCCGGGGCCCACGAAGGGCAAGCCGAGGATGGAAAGCAGACCTTGCAGCGTCCCGTCTTCGCCAAAGGGCCCATGAATGATGGGGAAAACCACGTCAATTTTTGGAAACACCTCCTCGCCTGGTAATTGATAGACAATAGGTTTTTTAAACCCCGGCGCAAGCACGAGCTGCTGCCCAACTTCGCTTTCGAGGCTTTTTAGATTGAAAAAATCATCTTCAGGCAGGTGCAGCCATTGCCCGTTTCGGGCGACGCCAATGACGACGACCCGGTACTTGTTTTTGTCAATGGCTCGGAAAATGTTGCGGGCGGAGTTCATCGAGACTTCGTGCTCGGGGCTGACGCCGCCGCAGAGGATTGCTACGGTGAGTTTTGTGGACATGGATTTTATTTCAACCATTGGTTAATCATTGTTGTCGCTTCCTCGTGGGAGACCCAGTTTTGCTTGTCGTAGCTTTCCTGGATTGCCGTTTCCAGTTCTTTTTGTTCCTCTGGTGAAAGTTCGTCCCACCAGTCTGGCTCGGCTTCATTTGTTCCGTTGGCGGCTGTTTGAACTTGTACATTCATTGTCAGGCAATTTTTTAGTCAACAAATTTACTCTCGTTTCAAAACACTTCGGGTCGCATTTGCGGGAAAAACAGCACCTCCTGAATGCTCGCCTGGTTCGCAAAAAGCATCGCCAGCCGGTCAATTCCAAAGCCGATTCCCGACATCGGCGGCATCCCATATTCCATCGCCCGCAGGAAATCGTGGTCAATAAACATCGCCTCCAAATCGCCCCGTTCGAGCAGGCGCACTTGCTCCTCGAAGCGTTCCCGCTGGTCGAGCGGGTCGTTCAGCTCGGTGTAGGCGTTGGCGACTTCCTTGCCGTTACAGTACAATTCGAAGCGTTCGACCATGCCAGGCTTGCTGCGGTGCTTTTTGGTAAGCGGCGACATTTCCACCGGGTGGTCGGTGATGAAGGTGGGCTGGATGAAATGATGCTCGGCGGTCTCGCTGAAAATCTCATCAATGAGTTTTCCCTTGCCCCAGCTTGGCTCGGCGTGGATGTCCAACTTTTTGCAAAATTCCCGCAAACCTGCCTCGTCCATGCCGGAAACATCAATGCCCGTGTGCTCCCGGATGCCGTCGAGAATGCTCATCCGGCGAAAAGGAGCCTTGAAACTTAGCAAGTTATCGCCTACCTGCACGTCCGTCGAGCCGCAGGTGTCGAGCGCCGCCCGTTCGAGCAGGCGCTCGGTGAAGTCCATCATCCAGAAATAATCTTTGTAGGCAACGTAAAATTCGAGGATGGTAAATTCAGGATTGTGCGTCCTGTCCATGCCCTCGTTGCGGAAGTTTCGGCTGAATTCATAGACCCAATCGAAACCGCCGACGATGAGCCTTTTCAGGTACAATTCATTGGCAATGCGCAGGTAAAACGGCACGTCGAGCGCATTTTGATGGGTGATAAATGGGCGAGCAGCAGCGCCGCCTGGGATGGGTTGCAGCACGGGCGTCTCCACTTCGAGCGCTCCATTTTCGTTCAAAAACTGGCGCAAGGAATTGATGAGGCGGGTGCGTTTGAGGAAAGTTTCTTTGACTTCCGGGTTCACAATCAAGTCCACGTAGCGCATCCGGTAGCGCAGTTCCGGATCGGTGAAGGCGTCGTGGACGTTGCCTTCGGCGTCTCTTTTCACGCTCGGCAAGGGTCGCAGCGACTTGGCTAACAGCGTGAAAGACTGCACGTGGACAGTGATTTCACCCATTTTGGTTTTGAAAGCAAAACCCTTCACCCCAACGACGTCGCCGATGTCGAGCAGCTTTTTTATCAAAACATCGAACAGGGTGAAATCCTCGCCATTGCCCAACTCGTCCCGCCGCAGGTAAAGCTGGATTTGCCCGGTGGAATCTTGCAGGTTCATGAACATCGCTTTGCCTGCCTCTCGCTGCGCCATGATGCGTCCGGCGAGGGCGACTCCTTGATAATTCAGGCGATTTTTTGTGCCGTCTTCCAACACTTCTTCCAGGTAATTGGCTTTGATTTCGACGGCGTTGGCGTTCACCGGGAACAGTTCAGGCGGGAACGGGTCAATGCCTAAGTCCTTGATTTTCTGCAAATTTTCTCTGCGGATGAGTTCTTGTTCGGATAATTGCATGATGGTGCTGAGTTTTATTTTTTTACGAAAGGCAGCAAAAATAGCGGTTTTGATAAGCCGGGCAGGATAAAATGAAAATGCCACCTTGCCGGGGTGGCGAGGTGGCATTTTGGCTGCGGGCAAATAACTATCGCTTATTGCGACGAGCTTTTTTTTCCGTTTGAGGAAACCTGGTTGAGCCTGGAAAGAAACAACTGTACCTTTTTCGGGTCAAGGTTTAATTCATTGGCAATTTCAACGGCGGGTTTTCCTTTCGAGTTCAGTGCAATAATCTTCACGGCTAAATCCAAGCCTAAATCCTTACCTTCTTCCCTTCCTTCCTCCCTTCCTATTACCCTTCCTTCCTCTTTTCCTTCAGCTACAAAATCAGGTTTCATAGCATACAGCTCTTCCATGTAGTCCTCGAATGTCCTAATGTTCTTTTTTTCTTCAGGCTCAAGCACATCCGTCTTGATGCGGTCAATGATGAGTTGCATGATGCGGTCATTTTTGTACTCCTGGAAGTCTGACTCTGTGTTTTTCTTGTTCAAAGTTCTCTGGGCAAAGTCATACCACCGGAAGTATTTTTCATTCTTTTTGTTCCTGACGATGTTGGGTTGAAAGGCATAAATTAAACGGTTTTGCGGCAAAAAATCCAACGACTTGGTTTTGTTTTTTAGTAAGGCTGCGACCCTTTGCCGTTCATCCAACAACCTTGCAGAGGGTACTGTTTCCGACCAAAGTTCTTCATTCAGAATGAATGAACCAACTGGTTCGGGTTGCATGCAAAATCCCACGTAGTCATCCGTGAAGCCCAGCGTGTCGTGAACCATCCAGACAATGGTGATGACGGGTTCTAAAGCATTGTAAAGCAGCACCTTCTTTTTTTCCTCGCTGTTCAATGCTTCGTTTATTGCTGCCAGATTTTCAAGCTGGAGCGCCGTAATGATGGAATGGTAAGCGTAAAAACGCCTGACTTCCTGCGTTTTGTACCCCTGCTGCATTTCGACAATGACAGGTTTGTGGTTAATAACGCAGTGAAAATCAAACTCGACGGGTAGAGCGGCATCTGTGAGTTTGTGTTTTAATGGAAGGGGCTCGATGCGCTGAATTATCACGCCAAGCATGTCTTCCAGATAAGCTTTGGCAATATCCGGGTCGGAAAAAACCTTCTTGAAAATAAGGTCGAAGTTGAGGGGAGCTAAGTACATAAGTTGTGTGTTTTCTCTTGATTTAGTGAGGTTTAGGTCGGAAAGCTAAACGTTTCCAGATTGTTGCATCCTCAATTTTTATTGCGGCAATTCCTCCGAAGAAGGCTGCGGCAGAAACAATTGCCGAATTTGAAGAAACCGCCAAACGGCATAACCAAACAATAAAATCAAAGCCGTACATCCTGCAACCAGCCACCAATTCATCCCACCCGCCACCGCCTCCATGCTCCCCACCGGCACGAACGCAGCCCAATAAAGCGGGTGCGAAGTATTCCGACCCTTGCTCGCTTTCAGATATCCAAGTTTAGCCTGGCGCAAGGCTTCGTCTTTCGGCAATCCTTTTTTCAGGTATTGATAAAAAGCGACCATGATTTCGGCGCTCGAACGGTCGTCAATGCTCCAAAGCGTGGTGACGATGCTCGAAGCGCCTGCGTAGGAAAATCCTCTCGCCAGGCTGACGATGCCCTCGCCCCGCTGCAACTCGCCGATGCCCGTTTCGCAGGCGCTCAAAACCACCAAAGCGGCATGGATGCGCATGGTGTACAAGTCTTTGACAAAAACCAACTCATTTTCCAGCGAATCCGTTTTTTGAAAAAAAGCTAGGTAGGAAAACTCCCCGTCCATGTCGTTGGCTTTGGCGTGGAGGGCGAGGTGGAGGATGTTGGCTTCGGCGGCACGTTGCAGGAAATAATCTTCC
>CAZHLB010000090.1:0-8811 GCA_964533005.1 uncultured Saprospiraceae bacterium | reverse complement strand
GCCTTGCATGATTTTGCCGATGGTTTGCGCTTCCCATTCATTGTATTGCAGCCTGCCGAGCACTGCCCGCCAAGGGTCGCTGCGCAAATCGAGGGTGTCGCCGGAATAGCTGGGGGCGAAGGCAAGGAAGCCGCCGCTGCCGGTGCGTTTTTCCTGTTCCTGCATTTCTTGGAGCAAAGTTGCAGAGTAGGTGTAGCTGATTTGGTAGTTCAAAATCAGGTAGGGATGGCTGTCAAATTCGGCGTAGTGTGCCGGCTGTTTTGCCAGCAAAGCCTCGAAAGGCAAGTAGCCCAGGACGCCGCCGGGCACGATAACCAGCTTGTCCGTTTTCAAAAACTGCTGCACCGGCTCGAAAATCAACTGCCAAAGCTCGTGCCCGATGTTGGCGAATTTCTGGCTCAGGAACTCGATATCTTTCCGTGCCGGGTTGAAGCGATAGATGCTGTTTCGGAACTCCTCGACCCAGGCTTCGAGCGGGAAATCCTTGCTGATTTCGACTACTTCAAAGGCTTCTTTTGAAATGACGAAGGCAAAAACGGTGTTCTCGCCAACGAAATAGGCAAGCATGGTTTGACCCTCTTTCAGCAGATTGCGCTGAATGTCACCCACTTGCACGATGCCGGGCGCATATTTTTTCTCGAAATAATCAGGAAACCGCTCCCGGAATTTGTCCATCAATTTGGACTGCGCCGTTTTCAGTTTGAAGATTCTGCCCTGCAGTTCATTTAGTTTACGCAGGTCGGCGGAGTCGCCTTTCCATTCTTCCTCGTAGCGCAGTTTTTCCAGGAAAGCCAGGTCAATTTTCAGCCGCCGCTCGGCTTGCAGCAAACTATCCGGGATGTTGGCAAAACGTTCTGCTTCAACGGTTTGCATAGCTTCGAGCAGCAGCGTAGCGTTACTGCGCTCCGAAATTTCAAAGGCTTCCCGCCAAAAACTTGCCTGTCCGGTGGCTTTTTTCAGCCTGCATTTCACGGCAATCGCATCCTCGTACAACTGGAAAAAACGGTCGAGCAAAGCCCGGCGGCTGCCCGCCTCCTCGAAGGTAATTTTGATGAAATCAATCAATTCCATGCCGAGGCGGTAGGTCTGGTCGGCAGCTTTCAAGTGCTCGATTTTGCCGTTGGCATCGAAAAATTGGTGCAGCAAAACGCCTTTCGTCTGGAAAATTTCAAGCAGGACGAGCGGTGAAATGGCTTTGCCAAAATCAGAGGGTGAGAGGGTGAGAGAGTGAGAGGTGGAGAGGGGCGAAATGGCTTGCTCGAAACCCACCGCAGCGAAGGCTGAGTCGAGATGCTCAAAAGCGCAAACGGTGTCTTTCGGGCAAGTCAAAGCCAACTTTCGGTACAGGTCAGCGACGTCAGGATGGCGATTGCCGTAGAGTTTCAGCCTGATGTTCAAGGCTTTGTAAAAATAAGTGCTGGCGGCGGTGTGCTTTTTTTCCGCCAGGAAAACGTCGCCGATGCGGTCGTAAGAATTTGCCACGTCGGGGTCTTTGCCATTTTTTTTCTTCTCGTTGATTTTCAGCGCTGCTTCGTACTGCCGCAAAGCCTCCTGGTAGTTGCCCATTTTTTCATAAAAAAGCCCCAGGTCATTGCGGGAGTCGGCGACTGCGCCAGGGTCGGCGTCGGTGTTTTTCAGCCGGATTTGCAGGCTGCGTTCGAGCCACTCGAATGCCCGGTCGAAGTCGTTTTTTTCGAGGTAACAATTGCCCAGGTAGTTGGCAGAACGGGCAGCGAGCGGGTGGTTTTTGCCAAAATGGCTGGTGCGGATGGCATAGGCTTTTTGAAAATAGGTCAGAGCCTTGTCGAGGTCGCCCCGATCGAGCAGCAGGATGCCAGTGTTGGCATAGTTGTCAGCCACTTCGGGATGGTCGGCGCCGAGGTATTTCAGGTTGAGATACAGTGCTTTGTTGAAGTAGGAAATGGCTTGGCGGGCATCGCCCTTGATGTTGTAAATCGCCCCGATGTTGTTGAAAAGCCCTGCAAATTCAGCCGAATTTTCCGGCAGGATGCTGTCGTAAATTACCAGCGTCGTGTCAAAGTAGGCAAGCGCCCGGTCGTACTCGCCCATGTTATAATTCAGCGTACCAAGGTTGAGGTAGTTGTTTGCCGAGCCGATTTTCCACCGCCCGACGGTGTGCAGGTTTTCATCGAGGGACTTGCGGTAGTTTGCAGCAGCCAAGTCGAATTTGCCTTGGTTTTCGTACACGATGCCGATGTTGTTGTAGTTGTCGGCGACGCCCGGGTACTTTTTCTGCTGGTTGATTTTCAGAGCTTTATTCAAAAAATCGAGCGCCTGCGGGTACTCGCCTTGTTGCAAATGGTAGTTGCCGAGACTGTTGTAAGCCTTCGCCAATTCCGGGTGAAACGGGTCGAGCCGCTGCCGGGCGATTTCGACCGAGCGTTTCAGGTTGACCGCCGCTTCGGGAAATTTTCCCCATCGCCGGTAAAAAATGCCAATCGAGCGGAAGGTCTTCGCCACGTCCTCGAAGGGCACGGGGCGTATGTTTTGATAAATGTTCAGCGCTTTTTTTCGGAATAGAATGGCTTGTGCGTAGTCGGGGATGGCGGCGAAGCTGTCGCTGGCGGTGATGTATTTTTTTGCAAGCGCCTGTTCGTCCTGCGCAGCGAGCGGCAAGCTGAAAAGAAGGAGCAAAAGGGCGGATGCAAGTTTCATTTTAACAATTGGAGTGGGCAGGATTCCGGTAGGGCTAAAAAATGTCATCTGAAAAAAAATTTCATTTTTTTTCAGATGACATTTTTGGACACTCAATCAAAAAGCTCCAGCAAATCTCCCAACCTGTTTTTCAAATCCTTGCGGTCAACGATGAAATCCAGGAAGCCATGTTCGAGCAAAAACTCGGAAGTCTGGAAGCCTTCGGGCAAGTCCCGCTTGATGGTTTCCTTGATAACTCGGGGCCCGGCGAAGCCAATGAGGGCTTGCGGTTCCGCAAAATTCAGGTCGCCAAGCATGGCGAAAGAAGCAGTAACGCCGCCGGTAGTTGGGTCGGTCAGCAGGGAAAAGTAGGGGATTCCGGCACGGGAAAGTTGGGTTAGTTTGGCAGAGGTCTTGGCCATTTGCATCAGCGAAAACGCCGCTTCCATCATCCTCGCCCCGCCGGATTTGGAGATGATGAGCAGCACCGCTCGATTTTCGATGCAATAGTCAATGGAGCGGGCGATTTTTTCTCCCACCACCGAACCCATCGAGCCGCCGATGAAAGTGAAATCCATGGCAGACACCACCAATTTTTTGCCTCGCAAAGTGCCTGCCGCCACCGACATGGAATCGAGCAAATTGGTCTTTTTATGCTCCTCGGCAAGCCGGTCGGTGTACGGTTTGACGTCAACAAAATTCAGGATGTCTTTGGAAATCAGGTTGGGAAAAAGCTCCTCGAACTCACCGTCGAAGAGGAGGTCAAAATAGTCGTGGGAGCCGATGCGGATGTGATAATGGCACTTTGGGCACTTGAAAAAGTTGCTGCGCACCTCCTTCATGGTGCTCATTTCGTTGCAGGATTTGCACTTGTACCAAAGCCCTTCGGGCGTGTCCTTCTTGTATTTGGTGGCAGTTTGAATGCCTTCTTTCAGTCGCTTGAACCAACCCATGCTGTCGTTTTGAATTTTCGTTGTTTCGGCAAAAGTAGTTACGAGGGATGAGGAATGAGGGATGAGGGATGAAATTTCATTCCTCACCCTTCATCCTTCATCCCTCGTATTTGAAGTCCTTCACCGTTTCCACGAAGCGCCGCACCCCATCGAGTGGCGTGTCTGGATAGACGCCGTGCCCTAGGTTAGCGATGTGTTTGCCGCCAAATTCTTTCAGCATTTCTTGGGTCATCGTTTCGATTTTCCGCTCGTCGGCGTACAAAACGCAGGGGTCGAGGTTGCCTTGAAGGACTTTATCCACCCCTGCTTTTTGCCGAGCAAATGTTGGTGAAACCGTCCAGTCCAAGCCGATGGCAGTGCAGTTCAACTTGCCCAAATCTTCGAGGCTGAACCAGCCGTCTTTTGGAAAAAGAATCACCGGAGCCCCAGTTACTTCCTTGCAAATGCGTTCGAGGTAGGGCAGCGAAAACTCAGCAAACAAATGTGGCGAAAGCAAACCTGCCCACGAATCGAAGACCTGCACGGCGTTCACACCTGCCTGAATTTTGCAGTTCAGATATACTATTATAGTGTCGGTGATTTTTTCCAGCAGGCGGTGAGCGGCGGCAGGGTTGGAGAAAAGCATCCGCTTGGCTTTTGCGAAAGTTTTCGAGCCTTTGCCTTCCACCATGTAGGCGAAAAGTGTCCACGGAGCGCCTGCAAAACCAATCAGTGGGGCACGTCCGTAGAGTGCATTTTTGGTCAGGCGCACTGCCCGATAGACGTAATCGAGGCGCTCGGCAGCGGCTTCGCCAGCGGCGAGTTGGTCAATATCTCTTTGAATTTCAATGGTTTTGGGAAAATAGGGGCCCTTGCTTTCCTCCATTTCATAAGTCAAGCCCATTGCTTCGGGGACGACCAAAATATCGGAAAACAGGATGGTCGCATCCACCCCCAATTCTTCGAGCGGCTGGAGGGTAGCTTCGGCAGCCAATTCCGGGCGGGTGACCAATTCCTTGAAACCGGAAACGCTTTCTCTCAACGCCCGGTACTGCGGCAAAATTCTACCCGCCTGACGCATCAGCCACACGGGCGGGCGCTCCGTTTTTTCACCCCGGAGGGTCTTCAACAACAAATCATTTTTCAATCCCATGCCGCAATGATAGGCAGTTTGCCAGGCAGGTTAAAGTGAAAGTTGATGAAGGTTGATGAGTTGATAAAGTTGATGCGCATCAACCCTTATCAACTCCATCAACCTTCATCAACTTGCCTAAAAAAAATGGCAAACCAATGGCTGTTCATTGCCTGCCGATTTGACGGACGTTCAGTTTTGGCAATAAAAAATCACTCCCTTGATGGTAAAGAGAGAAGAGATGTTAAGTCTGCCGATAACTAAAAAGTGAGAAGGGAAAAGGGAGGAAACCGCAAAAAGTAAGCTTAACTCTTGCGGTTCCCGGAGCGAAAAAATAAGAGGTTTCATCCTCTACGCCATCCGTTTTTAATGCTGTTTGATGACGTTGAGTTTGCCCTGGTCGCCATAGATTTCTTTGGACTTCTTGTTGTAGGCGAGGGCAGCCTCTTCCGCCGTGTCAAACATCCCGATGTGCATGGACTTCCGGTCAATGGAAATCACCGCACGGTAGCGGTTATTTTCCTGATAGACCCCAGTGTAGCCTGTTTTGCTACTGGTCTTGCGCATCCGGCTTGAGACGGCTCTGGAACGGTAAACGACATTCTCCAGCCGGCAGTCAAGCTTGTTGCCATTCTTGGCGCCGACGAGCTTGTTCTCCTTGGTCTTGGTGTCAGCCAAGTACTTTTCGGCGATAAGCTTGTGCAGGTATATCGTTTCCGTTTTGAAAGAGCCGTCCGCCTTTTTCCAGGTCTTCTGGAAAACGGCGCAACCGCTGGAATGACGGCGAAGGTTGTTGATGAAATCAACCTTGCTTAGGTAAGGATCCGTGGTCAACCATTCGTAAACGTGGTCGTCCAAGAGGACGTGGTCGTCCGCATTCTTGAGTTTTACTTTGTAAAGCACGCTCTCTGTATTTAGTTGTTAAAAAAAATTAGCAGTTCCTGAACCAGTTCCTGAAGGGGCAAAGATGAAAATTTCGGAATTTCTCAGGCGTTGGTCTGACGGGAAGGAGTGCGAAAGTACAAAGGTTTGAAAAACAACCTCTATATGGCACTGATTTTTCGGTAATCTGTGGAAAATGAGGAGTTTAGGAGGTTTTGCAGGTTTAGGAGGTTTAGTTATTCAGGCGGAAAGGTTGCAGAATTAAACCTCCTAAACTTCCACTAAACCAGCTAAACTTTACTTTGCGCCTCTTTTCTAAAAAGACAACACCTTGTTGTTGTTCAACACATTGAATGAAATAATGCTGACGCTCAAAGTTGCTTTCTGGCTCGCCGTTTTTATCGTTTTCTACGCTTATCTCGGCTATGGCTTTCTCTTGTTTGGAGTGATAAAAATCATGCGCCTGTTTTCCCCCCGGCGCAAGGCTCCGGCATTTTCCGAAGAAAATTTACCTGCCGTTACCTTCATCGTTGCTGCCTACAATGAGGAGAAATGGATGGAGGATAAAATCTGCAACTGCCTGTCTTTCAATTATCCACGAGAAAAAATCAGCCTTTGGTTCGTCACCGACGGCTCCAACGACCGGACGCCAGAGGTAGTGAAAAACTTTCCAGCCCCGCCCGGTGCTGACCTCCAACTTTTTCATCAGCCGGAGCGCCGGGGCAAAATTGCCGCCGTCGAACGCATCATGCCGTTGGTAAAAACACCCGTCATCATTTTCACCGACGCCAACACGGTGGTCAATTCCGACGCCATCCGAAACATCGTACGGCACTACGCCGACCCAAAAGTGGGGGCGGTTGCTGGCGAAAAACGCATCGCCCTCGGCGAAAAAGGCGACGCCACCGGTGCTGGCGAAGGCATCTACTGGAAATATGAATCCCTGCTGAAAAAGTGGGATTCTGAATTGCACACCGTCGTCGGCGCTGCCGGGGAGCTTTTTTCCATCCGCACCGAGTTGTACCAATCCGTACCGAAAGACACCCTCATCGAGGATTTTGTGCTTACTCTGCGCATTGCCCAGCAGGGCTATCGTGTTGTTTATGAACCAGATGCGTATGCCGCCGAGTCGCAAAGCGCCAGCATCAAAGAAGAACTGAAACGCAAGGTGCGCATTGCGGCAGGGGCGCTGCAAGCTGCCTGGCGGTTGCGGTCGTTGCTCAATCCTGGGCGGCATGGGCTGTTGACTTTTCAATACGTTTCTCACCGCCTTTTGCGATGGACGCTTGCGCCGCTTGCTTTGCCTTTCATTTTTGTGGCAAATGCGGTGCTTGCAAGTGGCTCTGATTTTTACCGGCTGCTTTTTTGGTTGCAAGTTGTTTTCTACCTGTTCGCCCTGCTCGGCTATCTTTTCGAGCGCAAACATTTGAAAATCAAGGCGTTTTTCGTGCCTTATTATTTTTGCGTGATGAATTTCGCCATGTACAAAGGTTTTGTCCGGCTCATTTCGGGGCGGCAGTCGGTGGTTTGGGAGAAGGCTAAACGGGCGGGTTGAAGTGGCTACTAATTTAGGAGGTAACTTCAAGTTACCTCCTAAATTGGCTTCCATCGAAATTCAAACTCTCATTTTCATGAAACCACTTGACATAGGCGACAAGCCGCTGATTTCAATCATCTTACCTACTTTCAACCGGGCGGCTCACCTCCAGCCTTGCATCGAAAGCGTTGTAAATCAAACCTTTCCAAGTTGGGAATTGCTCGTCATAGACGACGGCAGCACCGACCACACTTTTCAAGTGGTGGATGCCTTTTTGCAAGCTGACCGGCGCATTCGATATTGCAAACACCAGAATCGTAAGCAGATGCTCAGTCGAAACGTGGGCATTCAATTATCGCTTGGTGAGTACCTCACCTTTCTCGACAGCGACGACGCCTACGCTCCCAATCACCTGGAAACCTGCCTGCATTTCATGCAAACTCACCCGAAAATTGACCTGATGCACTGCGGAATCAAGCTGGAGGAAGACGTTTGGTTTGCCGACTACTACCAATCGGGGCAATTAATTCACCTGAAAGATTGCGTCATCACCCCTGGTTTTTTTGGAAAACGAGAGGTGTTTTTCGCCCTCGAAGGCTTTCAAAACTTGAGTTATGGAGAAGACACGGACTTGTGGGAGCGGGCTGGAAAACGGTTTAACGTGCAAAAAATAGCCAGTCCTGAAACCTACATTTACACCCGTGCATCGGAGAGCTTTTCCAAAAAAGCTGCCGACGCCTTGGCAACTCAACCAAAACAACACTAAGAAATGAACATCTTCGTAACCGGTGCCAGCCGGGGCATTGGTTTTTCCCTCGTCAAGGTTCTTTCCAGAAATCCGCAAAACAAAATCCTGGCGATGTCGAGGGACGTCGAGGCGCTCAATGCAGCGCTGTCCAATCTCGAAGGTGGCGCACCAAAAAACGTAGTCGCCGCAGCATTCGACGTGCGGAATTTCAAAGAAAATGAGCTTGTCCAACTACTTGAACAGCATTGCCCGCAGGTTCATGTCCTCATCAACAATGCAGGGCTTTTGGTCAACAAACCTTTCTTGGATTTGACGCAGGAAGATTGGCAAGCCATGTTCGACACCAATATTTTTGGCGTCGCCCGCCTCATCAAAACAGCAGTTCCGTTCTTGTCGGGAAATGGCGAACCTGCGCACATCGTCAACATCGGCAGCATGGGCGGCTTTCAGGGCAGCAGCAAATTCCCCGGTTTGTCGGCTTACAGCGCTAGCAAAGCTGCCCTTGCCAACCTCACCGAATGCCTGGCTGAGGAGTTGAAATCTGTCAATATCCACTCAAACTGCCTCTGCCTCGGAGCGGTGGACACGGAAATGCTTCGCACTGCTTTTCCTGGCTATCAAGCCCCGGTCAGCAGTGACGAAATGGCTGAATTTATTGCCAATTTCAGCCAAACCGCCCACCGCTATTTGAATGGAAAGGTGGTGTCCGTTTCCTTGTCCACTCCATAATTTTGATTGCAAATTGTTGATTGTCAATTGTTGATACGACGTCCCATCAAAAATTGACAATCAACAATTAGCAATCAGACATCTTCCCCCCTCGCTTCCAACCTCAATTTCAGCGAGTGCTCACCCAGATACCTGTCAATCAAGTAGTGAATCAGGTAAATGACTGGCGTCATCAGCAAGGCGACCAGGAATTTAT
>CAZHLB010000089.1:0-13902 GCA_964533005.1 uncultured Saprospiraceae bacterium | reverse complement strand
CCCCGCTTATTTTTAACCACATAAAAATGCGGGGCCCGCTTCCGTTTTCCACCTGTCAGCTTTGAACGGAAAAGCTATTGCTTCACAATTTTCTCCATCCAAACCGCCTCCTCATTTTCCAAAACCTTCACGAAATACATCCCGCCCGGCAGCCCCCCCAGTGAAAATTCATGCTCCACCCGCTCCGTCGCCAAGTCCAATTTCAGCACCGTTTGCCCCCACAAATCCAGCACCTGCACCTCGCCTGACCGAAGCGCAGCGCCTTGCCAAAGCAGGGTCAGCTTGTCTTTCGCCGGGTTTGGAAAAACAGAAAACTCCCTCTCCGCAGTCGTTTCCTCCGCTTCCGTCGTGCCGCCGCCCGGCGGCGCAAACGAGCCGCCGCCGTCGCAGAAATCATTGATTGCCTGCACGTTGTCGCAGTGCGTGTCATTTGAAACGATGGAAATCGAGCCGCCCACGTAGTGGTCGTTCACCTGGTTGATAAGTTCATAAATGGCGCAGCAACTGTCCAAATCGAAATTGTAAAAAATGACCACGTCGCCGCCCACGCTGACCAAACTGTCCAAGCCATACAGGGTCGTGAGCGTGTCGTTGGTGTTGATTTTCAGGTCGCCGCCGATGCTGTCGAGGCTCATCAGCCAACTCAGGCTGTCGAGCATGGTCTCCTCGATTTTGACGTTGCCGGTGACTTTCACGAGGTTGACCAGCGTCGGCAGGCTGTCAATGCTCGCATTTTGGATGGTCAGGTTGCCTTCGATGACCGACCAGCAAAGGCTCCAGGCGTTCACTTCCGCCTGGTTGCTCAGGGTCACGTTGCCCACGTAAATCAAGTCGGAAAGCCCTTCGTCCACCTGCCCGTCGCAGTCATCATCAATGCTGTTGCAGGTTTCCGGTGTGCCGGGATAAATGGCTGCCACGTTGTCGTTGCAGTCGCCGGAGGTCGCCGTCAGCAACGAAGAATGCTCGTAGCCCCAGGGTCGCAGGCATTGCACGACGGTTTGCCCATTCGAGTAGCCGTCGAAATCCCAGTCCCGGTGCCAGGTCTGACCCGGCTTCTCCAACTCGTCGTAGTCGTTGCAGTCGCCGGTGGTGGCAATCAGTTGCGATGGCAGGTAAAATTCGGGCGAAGCGAAGCAAGCAGTTATCGTCACCCCGTCCGAATATTCGTCGCCGTCCACGTCTTTGTACCACGTCGGCGTGGTCGTTCCGGGCAGCACGGTGGCGTCGCCCCAAGTGTCGCAGAAGGTCGTTTTTTGGATGCGCACCACCACGTCGTACGTGCCGGGGTCGAGGTCGTGAAACACGCCGGTCAGATTCCACCAAACGCCGCCGGTGACGGAATACATGATTTGGTGAGCGCCCGGATAAAGCGCCTCGGCAACGATGGTGATGCTTCCGTCGGAGATGCCGGGGCAACTTTCATGCGTGACCGTGATGCTGGAAATGTTGAGGAAAGGCTCCAAAGTCACGATGGCGTTGCAAGTGGCGACGTTGCCGCCGGGGTCGGTCACGGTGACCGTCACGAGGTTGTCGCCGACGTTGTCGCAAGTGAATTGCCCCTGCGAAATGGTCGCCGTCACCCCGGCGCTGCAATTGTCGCTCAGGCTGGCGATGACTTGCGCCGGGGTCACGTACACGGTGCCGCTTTGGTCAAGCTCGATGGAAATGTCCTGGCAAGTGACCGTCGGCGGCTGGTTGTCTTCGATGCTCACGATGGTTTGACAGGCATCGGTCAAGCCGCTCACGTCAGTCGCCGTGAGCGTAACTGTTTGATTGCCAACGTCGGCGCAATCAAAATCAGTTGGCGAAATGACGACGCTCGCCAAGCCGCAATTGTCGAAACTGCCGTCGTCAATTTGCGCCAGCGTCACCGAAGCCATGCCGTTTGCGTCGAGCGAAAGCGGGAAGGCTGCTTTGCAAAGGGCAGTCGGCGGCTGGTTTTCGCTGACCAAAATTGCTGCCTGACAAGTCGCCGTCAGCCCGTTCACGTCGGTGACCGTCAGCGTAACCATCTGCGAGCCGAGGTCGCTGCAATCGAAGTTATTTTCAGAAATGGCAAGGCTGGCGATGCCGCAATTATCGGTCGAACCGTCGTCCACCTGCGAAGCCGTGAGCGTCGCCGAATTCGAGCCATCAAGCACGAGGTTGACCGGCTGGCAGTTTGCCGCAGGCGGCAAATTGTCTTGCACCGTGACCGTCGCCATGCAAGTTGAAGTTAGTCCGACAGGGTCGCTGGCGGTCAAAGTCACCGAGTTTGCGCCAACGTTTGCGCAGAAAAACTGGCTTGGATTCACGCTCAAACTCACCCCGCAATTGTCGCTGGAGCCATTGTTTACCTGCGCCGCCGTGATGCTTGCCTGCCCGTTTGCGCCGAGCGCAATCGTCACGTTTTTGCAAAGCGCCGTCGGTGGCAGCAGGTCTTGCACGGTCACGGTCGTCTGGCAAGTGCTGCTCAAACTGCCGTCGGAAACGGTCAGCGTGACCGTGTTTGCGCCGAGGTCGGAGCAGTTGAAATTGCTCTGATTCAGGCTCAAGGTCACCCCGCCGCAATTGTCGAAACTGCCGTTGTTCACCTGCCCGGTCGTGATGCTCGCTTGCCCGTTTGCGTCGAGCGAAATCGTCAGTCCACTGGCAATGCACAATGCCGTCGGCGGAATGCCATCCTGCACGGTGACGGTGGCTTGGCAAGTGCTGCTCAAGCCATTCACGTCGGTCACGGTCAAGGTCACCGAGTTTGCGCCGCCGTTGGCGCAGGTGAAGTTTGCCGGGTTGACCATCATCGAAAGGATGTCGCAGTTGTCGGTCGAATTGTTGTTCACCTGGCTGGCAGTGATGCTCGCCTGACCGTTTGCGTCGAGCGTGACGGTGATGTTTTTGCAGTTTGCCGCAGGCGGCAAATTGTCTTGCACGGTCACGGTGGCGTTGCAATTGTCGCTCAGGTTGGTGGCGTCGAAAACGGTCAGGACGACAGCGTTTGCGCCGACACCCCCCTGCCCCCCTGAAGGGGGGTTACAGTTGAAAGTGTTCGGCGTGAGGGTCATCGAGACGATGCCGCAGTTGTCGAACGAGCCGTTGTTCACTTGCGAAGCGGCGACGGTGACCATGCCGTTTGCGCCCAGCGAGACCGTGATGTTTTGGCAAATTGCCACCGGCGGCAAACTGTCATACACGGCGACGGTGGCTGTGCAAGTGCTACTCAAACCGCCACCGTCTGTGACGGTCAGCGTGACCGAGTTTGCGCCCAGGTTTGCGCAAGTGAAATTAGTTTGGCTGAGGCTCAACGATGCCAGCATACAGTCGTCGTACGAGCCATTGTTCACTTGCAAAGCCGTGATGGAAGCAGTTCCAGCGGCGTTCAGTGTCACGTAGTAATCTCTGCAAAGCGCCACCGGCGCAACGTTGTCCACGACCGTGACCGTGCCGGTGCAGGTGCTGCTCAAACCGTTCACGTCGGTCACGGTCAGCGTCACCAGGTTTGCGCCGACGTGGGCGCAGGTGAACAGATTTTGGCTGACGCCAAACGAGGCGATGGCGCAGTTGTCGGTCGAGCCGTTGTTGATGGCTGCGTTGGCAATGACCACCTGCCCGGAAACCAGGGCGACCGTGATGTTTTGGCAATTTGCCGCAGGCGGCAAAAGGTCTTGCACGGTGACGGTGGCTTGGCAAGTGTGCATCAAATTCCCGTCGCTGGCGGTCAAAGTGACCGTGTTTGCGCCGACGTTGGCGCAGGTGAAAGTGTTCGGGCTAACCATTCTGGAAACGATGGCGCAGTTGTCGGTCGAGTTGTCGTCCACCTGCGCAGCGGTGACCGAGGCATTGCCGGAGGCGTCGAGTTGCACGGTGACGTTTTTACAATTTGCCGTTGGCGGCAGGTTGTCTTGCACCGTGACGAGGGCGAAACAGTTGCCCATCAGCCCGCCCTGGTCGGCGATGACCAACTCTACCGTTTGCGCCGTGCCGACGTGGGTGCAGTTGAACATGTTGGGCGTGAGCACGTGGCTGACGACCGAGCAGTTGTCGTCGGCGTTGGTTTCGACCTGCGCCACTGCGACGGTGACCATTCCGTTGGCGCCGAGCGAGACGGTGACGTTTTGACAGGAAGGCACAGGCGGCATGAGGTCTTGGACGTTGACGGTTGCCGTGCAGGTGGAGGTATTCCCGTCCAGGTCGGTGACGGTGAGGGTCACCAGGTTTGCGCCCAAATTGTCGCAGGTGAAGTTCGGCTTGGAAAGCGAGTAGCCTAAATAGACGCAGTTGTCGGTCGAGCCGTTGTTGACCATCGCTGCCGTCAGCGTGGCGTCGCCGTTGACGTCGAGCGACAGATTGATGGGGGAATGGCAAATGGCAACGGGCGGGATGTTGTCATAGACTGACACGACGAGTGTACAACTCGACGTCAAGCCGGCTGCATTGGTCACGGTGAGCGTGACCACGTAGTCATAGAATGGGTCGTCTAAGCAGGTAAACGAGGTTTCCGACAGGCTCAAAGTCACCGCCGAGCAGTCATCGTACGAGCCGTTGTCCGCCATTGCCGGGGTGAGCGTCGCCGTTCCGCTCGCATCCACATATATCGTCACGTTGTGGCAAAGTGCGACAGGCGGCGTGTTGTCGGTGAAAATTTGCGGGATGGCAAGCGAGGCGCTATTCACGCAGCCGTTGGCATCGGTGACGGTGACCGAATACGTGCCGAGGGCGGCGGCGGTCGGGTTGACAATCGTGGGATTTTGCAGGGTCGAAGCGAAGCTGTTGGGGCCCGACCAGACCCAGGAAACGGCGTCTCCGCCGCTCTCGGTGAGCATCAGGTTGCCGGTGCAACCTGGCAAAGGCGCATTGCTGCCGGGCACGACGTCGGGCGCAAGGTTGGCGCTGCCCGTCACGACTGCCGAGCCGGTCATGTTCGTTGCGCAAGCCGAGCCGGGGTAGTTTGCGACGACGGTGTAAGTCCCCGCCGCCGTGAAGTTGCCGAAGCTGATGGCATTGCCCGTGCCCGCCACCGGTGCGCCGGTGTTGACGCTGTTCAGTTGCAATTGATAATTCACGCCGATTTCCGAGTCGCTCAACCCAATCGGAATGCCTGGGCTGCCGACGCAAACCAAGCCGCCGCCGGTCACGGTGAACGTCCCCGGCGGGGTCGTCACGGTGACGTTGACGGTCAAAATGACGGTGGAAACGCAAAGCCCGCCGTCGCTGTAAACCCTTGCGTAGTAAGTAATTGGAGCGGTGATGAGCGGCTGGAAAAGGTTTGCGCCAGGGACGCCGCCGTTGTAAACTTCAAGGGTGGCGGCGGCATCGCTGTACCAGATTGCCCATTCGTCCACCTTCAAACCTGACAAAACGAGGGTGGCATTTCCCGGTGGGCAAACCTGAGTGACGCTCGCCGTTGCGTCGAGGACGGGGATGCTGGCGGGGCAAGGATTGCAGGGGAAAAATTGCCAGCCGACGCTGCCAAAGACGTTGCCGCCGGGGGTGGGAACGTAGATGTCTTCGGAGCCGGTGTGGGTCATGGCGGTGAGGAAGAGGTATTTGGTGCAGGTGGAGGTGCCGTTGAGGTCGTCCATGAAAATGAAGGCGTTGTTGCCGGGGTTGGAGGATTTGATTTCGATGTATTGACCGGGCAAGCCCTGGGCGATGAACTGCCCTTCGACGCCGTTGAAGGGGACGATGCTTAGGATGGTGGCTGCCTGAAAAGTGTAACGTTTGGCGGGGAAGAACTTGAGGATGTGGAAGTCGTCATAGCTGTAAAAGGTAAAGTCGTCTCGAAACTCGGCGTCGTAAGCTTCAATACCGTAGTCAGTATAGCCTGTTTTTTCAAAGATGAGCTTGTTTTTTACGTAGCCCCCAAACATAAAAGAGTTGCCCGCTTTGAAGGTTACGTTGTAAAATTCCTGTGGTTGGCTATTTGCGTAGAGACCTCCCCGGTAATAATCTTCAAACACGATGCTCGATGTGCCACCGTGAAACTTGCCAGGGTAATAATAAAAATACCCGTAGCCGTAGCCGATATTGGCATTGTTGCTCAAAATGGTCATGGTCGAACTGCCGAGAAATAGCTCCGAATTGGCATCGGTGAGGTAAGAATACCAGCCTGTTCCCAGCGTGATGTCATGGTTGTTCGTGGTCAATTTGCCAAAGTGGTGGTCAGCCGTGATGTCTACCCGGAGGTCGTCCGTCAGGCTCCAGTCGCCGGTGGGGTTCCAGAAATAAAGGTTGCTTTTGAAATGGTTGCCTGCGCTGGTTATCGTCGCAGGTTGCCCTGCCCGCAGCCAGACGATGCCATCAAAATCATTGACCATGCTCGCCGCAAACTTCAGGTTGCCAAAAACGCCGAGGTGCTGGTCTCGCTTTTCCCAGGTCGAAGGCACGTAAAAATTGTCCAGAACGCCGCCCGACCCCGTCCAGTCCATGTCCTTGCAAAATGCCCAGACTTGTTTGACGCTCACCGCATCGGCTGCGCCCAAACCGGAGGCGGCGTTGAAAAACACGTCGTCGAGCGGTGTCGGTGGGCACTGCCCGCCTGCGCCTCCAGAGGTCAGCGACCAGTGTGCATCGTCGTTCCATTCGCCTGCGCCGCCTACCCAAAAGAGGTCTCTGGCGGCGGGGTTAGTGATTCCCCAGGCAGTGGCGACAGCGGGTTGAATGGCGACGCTGTTCGTCGTCGAGTAGGTTGCGCCGGTGGTCAAGTCTGGGAACACGCCGTCTAAGATGGCATGGCTGAGGGCGAGCGAACCGCTGACTTTGCCAATTTTTGCAAACGCAAGCGGGTGAGGAAGTAAAGTATGAAAATAAGCCATGCCTTCGCAACTGCCATTGACAACATTGAGCGAGCCGGTTGCAGAGATGGTTTGTACTCTGTCGTGCTGCAACTCGTAGCTTTTCCCGCCAGCCACGGTGAGGATGTTGTAGATGTGAGCGCCGCCAAATATGCCGTCGGTCAACATTTCCACTTCATTCAAAAAAGTGCCTTCCCCGTAGATATGACCTCTGCCGCTGCCCGTAAAAGTCAGCTTGTCGAGGATTTTGTGGTCTCGAAACTGAGCGCCGTGACCACCGAAGGGCACGTTCAAAAAACTCACCTTCCAAAAATCGTGGACAACCGACGAGCCTACGCCATCTACAAAAGCGTAGCCATTGCTGAAAATCACGTGCGACTGCATGGCGTGAAACTTCCCGGTGGCATAGTTAGCCCGAAAGCCGGGGATGCAGCAATGGTGCGCCGAGGCGTCGCTGTTCATCGTAGCGCTGACGCCGCCGACCGGGTCGCCGAGCCACAACTCGGCGTTGGCGTTGGCAGGATTTCCCAGGATGTCTTCGCTGAGAAACCGCCAAACGTTGTGCGTGTGCCCCATGAACCTGAGCTTGCCGTTAGAGTGAGCGATTTGGGAAAGCGGCGCATTCCAGGGGTCGTCGAATTCGTACTCGCCCTCCGCTTCAAAGTAATAATTGGAGTGCGGGATGAGTTGCGCCGCCGTCAGGATGTGGTTTACCTGACTCAAACCGCCTCGGAACCTCACCGAAGCCAGGTTAGGGTAAAAAGTCATCTGCGGGACGGGTGCCAGGTACATCGAGCCGTAAATAAAAAGCATTGAGGTGCCAATGAAAGTAGGGTTTCCGGTCACGTTTCGCCAGTCCATGTTTTTGCAAAAAGCCTCGCCGAGCCTGTCCACGTATTCAATATCGGCGGTGCTGGCGGTGAAGCCGGAATTGGCATCGAAAACCACATTCGTCGCCGGGTTGGGAAGGCAGTTGCAGGAAGCCCCGCCGCTCGACGTTGACCAGTGGGCGTAGTCGTCCCAGTCGCCTGCGCCGCCAATCCAGTACAGGTTCAAGCCGGGGCAGGCGTTCGTGTAAGTCCAGCCGGTGCTGCCGCCCAAATCAAGCCCGTAATCATTGATGAGGCTATTCGTGCCGGAGGCTTGCACGTATTCGAGCGCCACGCCCGTCACGGTGATGTTGCTGCCGGAATTGTTGACGAAATTGATGGGCGTTCCGAAGCTCCAGGATTTGATAGTGATGAAATCGTTGCAGGTCGTGCCACTGTTGGCAGTGACGGAGCCGCCGGGGAGGATGGTTTGGGTCGTGCCGATAGGACTGGAATATTGCTCGATGGTGTAGGTTTTTCCTGCCGTTAAAGTCAGGTGATTGTAATCGAAGGCATTGTAAATCCACCCGCCTTCCTCGAAAATCACGTTGTTGAGCACAGGTGGAGTAAGCACATTGTAGCCATGAAGTCTTCCAAAGCCTTCAAATTTCAAGGTGCCATCCACATTGCCGAAGGCGAAGCCATTCGCATTGGCAGTGAAAGTCACATCGTAGAAATGGCTTCCTGAATTACCCAAAAATCCACCTTCGACATAGCCGGTTGAATGGCAAATGACGTGGGAAGTGCCTGCATCGAAGTCTGCGGGAGCGTAGTGAAAACCGGTCGTTCCGCCATAATTGATAAAATCCGAGTCGCCTAATTCAAGCCTGCCGGGGCTGTTTCCTTGGAAAAAGTTGCCGACGGAAACCGTCTTGCCATTGGTCATCAGCGTTCCGCCGGTGTGCGTGATGTTGTTGCCGGCGAACAACGCATCGTTCAGCAGCCAGCCGCCCGTCGTTCCCTCGAAAAACAAGTTGCACGGGTATTGAAATTGAATCCCATTGCTCGTAATCGTGCTCGCCGAGCCGAAAGCAATGAAATGAATTTCACCGGGAAACGTGAAACTCATCCCCGCATCGAGCAGCAGCGAGCCATAAATATCGAGCCGCCCGGTGGCGTCGCCATGCCAAACCGTGCCGTTGGGAGCAGCCGACCAGTCCATGTTCTTGCACTTGGGCACGGTGCTGGCGGCGTTCACGAAGACGATGTAAGGTGTGCCGCCGTTGGCAGTGAAATAGACGTCATCGCTGGCGGTGGGCACGTTCAGGTGAAAAGTGCCGCCGCTTGCCGTTGTCGCCCAATGGTTTTGGTAGTCGCTCCAGTTGCCGGAGCCGCCGACCCAATAATAATCGAGGGCGGAAGCAAAGTGAGGCGCTGCCAAAAACAAGGCGAAAAACAGGCATTTCCTTTTTTGAAAAAGGGTGGAAAGACAAGCGGAGAGGGAAAGGGAGGAAGTCGAAAATGGGTGCATGAGTCAAATGGTTTATTAAGAACTTGCGCCAGCCGACAGCGCCGGTTGGCATTCAAGAATTGGTTTCAGATAAGCTCCCGATGTGTAGTTCGAAAGAAGGGCTGCCGAAAAACACGCACACGAATTGGCTAAAAATTCAGGCAGCGAAGACCAGTTTGGAAAAAATCACGGTTGGGAAAGTAAAAATGATAGTGAAGAGCAGGAGAGAACGTGAAGTGGCGCAAGGTAGAAAAAAATGATTGTTGCCAACAAGCGGCTTGTTTCAACAACTTGCTTAACCTTGTCCTTGCAAGCAGGCAACTGCCTGCAAGACGACTGCTCGAAAACGTTAACTCACTCGCCCATCTGCCGAACCGGTTTTCGCAATTGCATTTCCTCCCTGCTCTTTTCGCCCGGCAAGCATCGCTAAATTCATTTCACATCATAAACCAATTGACATGAAGCAAGCAATTACCCTCTTCCTGTTGGCGGCATGCGTCGCCTTGCCGCTCTTTTCCCAACCCACCATCGTTTTGGACAAAACCATCGGGACGACCAATAATGAAACCTCCCGAATGATTCGCCAAACCCCGGACGGCGGCTACCTCATCGCCGGAGACCGGGACGGGCCAGGCGCTCAATCGCACGACATTTACTTAGTGAAAACAGACCCGGCGGGCAACGTCGAGTGGCAACATAATTACGGTTTCGCCCTCATCGAGCGCATCCAATGGGCGATGGACAATGCCTTGCAAATCCTGTACAATCCCGACGGCTCGGTCAATGGCTACGTCATGGTGGGCACTACGCAAAGTTATGCCGGGCACGGTGCGGGCGGCTTGGACTTGTATCTTATTCGCACCGATGCCAGCGGCAACGAAATTTGGCACCAAACCTATGGCGGCGCTTCGGACGACTACGCCCGCATCGTGAAACCCACCGCCGACGGGGGCTTCATCATCACGGCGGTCACGTTCAGTTTCGGTGTAATTAACAATGATGTTTACCTCGTGAAAACCAATGCCAATGGCGTCCTCGAATGGGATGCCACCTATCATCTCGCCGGTTGGGAAAGCGGTCAGGACGTGGTGCAGTTGAGTGACGGCAGCTATTTAGTGCTGGGATCCAGTTCCGAAATTTTCAAGGTGCTGCCCAACGGTGACCCCGCCACCGGTTTCGGTTCCATCCCTGCCCAACCGGGGCAAGGCTCGAAAGACCGGGGCATCGCATTTCACTACAAAACCACCGGCGGCGGCATCGGCTACATGCTCGAACCGCTGCCTGGCGGCGGCTTCATGGCTTGCGGAACCTACGGCAGCGACGCCTACCTGGCAAAATTGAACGCCAACGCCGACCCTATCTGGCTCAAAACCTACGTCGAAGCCGGGGCGAATTATGCCTACGTCGTCCACCCCGTTTCCGACCCCATCGGCACGGGCTACGTCGTGGCGGGTGAAACCAACGGGCAGGGCGCTGGCAACTGGGATTTCTGGCTGTTCCGAACCGACGAAGACGGGGACATGATTTGGCAACAGGTTTACGGCGGCGCAGGCAACGAATGGTGCACCTCCTACGCCGTCACCAACGACGGCGGCTTCGCTTTGACCGGTTTGAACACGAGCTTCGGTGCTGGCTCTACCGACTTTTGGCTGCTCAAAGTCAAGGAAATCATCAACCCGGCGTACGTCAAAGGCAAGGCTTTTCGGGACGACAACGGCAACTGCTCCGTCGGCGGCAACGAGCCTTTGCTGGCAAATCAAACGGTGATGCTTGAACCGGGTCCCTACCTTTCAAAGACGGACGGCGCAGGCAATTACTGTTTCAAAGTGGAGCCGGGCAGCTATAGTTTGACCTACCCGGCAAACGACCTTTTTGCCACGAACAACTGCTCGCCCGTGCCGCCCATTTCGGTCACGGTCGGCAACGGCGGCACCTCCGCCGACAACGATTTCCGGCTCGTGCCTTTGGCGGGCAGCGATTGCGAAAGCTCCGTTCACATCGTTTCCGCTCCTTTTGCGCAGGGTATTTGCGCACCGCCAAACACACTTTCATCGCCTTGCCCCGGCTCGCAGCACGTCTATGAAATCGCTTTGTGCAACACCGGCAACCAGCACAGCATCAAGTTGGGGCAATCCGAACTGGAAGTCACCCTGCCGACAGGCATGACTTACGTCGGACACACTTTCACTTGCCAAAGCGGCAATGCCGATTTTGACACACCCAACACAAGCTTGGTCGGAGGGCATCAAGTCCTTTCGTGGAACGGCAGCAGCATGTCCGGCAACATTCCAGAAATGGCTTGCTGCGTGATTCGCTGCACCGTTTTTGTGCAAAACACCCCGCCCGCCCCGCCGCCTTTTTTCATCCAAGCTGAATTCAATGCCTGGTGCACGGGTCCCCTCCAACACACTTCCACCTTCTCACTCTCCGAAAACGACGCCTGCTCCTGCGACCCCAACGACATGCAGGTTTCGCCAAAAGGCTGCGGTGCAGGCGGCAACATCACCTTCGGGCAGCCACTTTTTTACCGCATCCGCTTCCAAAACATCGGCACCGGCAACGCCCACGACGTGATGCTGCGGGACACGCTCGACGGCGACCTCGACCTTTCCACGCTGCAAATTTTGAGCAGCACCTACGAAATCACGGGCTTCCAATTGGAGCCGGGCAACGTGCTGGTCATTCATTTCGACGGCATCGAATTGCCGCCCTGGGAAATAGGCGAGGTGCTGTTCAGCCTGTCGCCCCTGCCCAACCTGCCGGAAGGCACGACCCTGACCAACCGGGCGGGCATCTATTTCGACGCCAATCCGCCCGTCATCACGAATACCGTGCTGAACACTTTGCTTGCCGTGCCTGCACCGGACGCCGCTTTTGCCATCGCCAGAAATTGCTCGACGCCTGCGACCAGCTTCGATTTCAACTATTCGGGCAGCACCGCTGACGGGGCAAGTTTTTCCTGGGATTTTGGCTCCGATGCCGTCCCTGAATTTGCCTCCGGCGCAAATCCGACCGGCGTGGTTTTCAACTCGGCAGCGCCGCAGGAAGTGCAGTTGACCATCGAGCGCCTCGGCTGCACCCTTTCAAAAAGCATTTGGCTGGAAGTGTTAGACACCGTGCCGCCGGTCGCCATTTGCCAGGATGTTTCCGTGCAATTGGACATCGCCGGACAGGCAACAATCACGGCTGCGCAGGTGGACGACGCTTCGAGCGACAACTGCGGAATTGCGGGTTTGGCGCTTTCGCAAAATGCCTTCGATTGTAACCCCCCTTCAGGGGGGCAGGGGGGTGTCGGCTTGCAAACGGTGACTTTGACGGCAACGGATTTTGATGGAAACACCGGCAATTGCTCGGCGAGCGTGACGGTGGAGGAGGCGATTTTCATCACGGAAATTGAGGTGGAAGACGAAAGCTGCGGCAACTTTTCCGACGGCTCCATTTTCATCACGGCATTCTCGCCATGCTCCTCGCCGCAAGTTTCGTATTCGATTGACGGCGGCAATTCCTGGAATTTGACGGGCGAGTTTCATTTCCTCGACCCCGGCAGCTATGAAATCGTGGCGCAAACTTCCTTTTTCACTGCCACCGCTACTGCCACTGTCCAAGCTGGCGCTGCGCCTGACACTTGGTTCAAAGACATGGACGACGACAGTTTCAGCGACGGCGTCTCGCAAACGGGCTGCGAGCAAACCGCAGGCTTTCAGCTTGCCGCCAACCTGACCGCCACGAGCGGCGACTGCAACGACGGCGACGCCTTGCAATTCCCCGGTCAAACCTGGTTCAAAGACGCCGACAACGACGACTACTCCGACGGCACGACAGCCGTGCAATGCGCTCCCGTTTCCGGCTACAAAGCTGAATCTCAACTCATTGCGACCAGCGGCGACTGCAATGACGTCAACCCAGCCGTGCATCCCTCCGCCGCCGAAGCCTGCAACAGTGCCGACGACAACTGCGACGGCGAGGTGGACGAAGGCTTGAGCGGATTGACCTTTTCTGGCAACGTCACCTTCACGACGCAGGCGCAAGTGAATGCTTTTCCCGCCTGTTATTCGGTCATCAGCGGCAACCTGACCTTTCAAAATGGAGGCATCAACAGCCTGTCGAACCTCGCCAATCTGGCAAAGGTGACCGGCAACCTGACCATCAAACTGACCACGCTGACCAACCTTGCCGGGCTGGATAATCTGGACACCATCGGCGGGCAACTTTCGATTCAACTGAACAGCCAGCTTGCCTCGCTCGCAGGCTTGGAAAACCTCGACCGGGTGGGCACTAACATGCTGATTTTCAGCAACGTCAACCTGTCCTTCTGCTGCCCGGTGGAGCATTTTCTGATGCCTCCCGGCGGCGTCGGCGGCAGCATCACCATTGCCAGCAACAAGGTGGGCTGCAAGACGCAGGCGCAGATTTTGGCTGCCTGCCCGCTTTTTGCGCCGCCCAATCCGCCTGCTGATTTCGCTGGTAAACCAGACGGCGGCTCGACGCTGGATTTACTGGATTTGCCAAGCGTAGAAGTTTTTCCCAATCCAACTTCCGGGGTGGTAAACGTGGCGATTTCCGGCAGGCATCAGTCGGCGTTGGTTCGCATTTTCGACCCGCAGGGGCGGCTGGTTTTGGAAAGAAGATTAGCGGCGGAATCGGCGGAAGAGCAATTCGACCTGGGCGGTTTTGCCGGTGGGATTTATTGGGTGCAGGTGCTGGTGGATGGGCAGTCTTTTGGAAAAAGGCTGGCGCTGCGCAGCTTTGGAGAGTGAAAAATGAAGGGGCTGAAAACGAAAGCGCCGGTGCAATTTTTCCAGCGGAAAAATTG
>CAZHLB010000088.1:0-13903 GCA_964533005.1 uncultured Saprospiraceae bacterium | reverse complement strand
GGCGGCGTCTAAGCACCCGCCGCCGAACTGGAGTTCGGCGGTACGGTTCACGGTTCAGCCTGAAAGGAACATGAGCCAAAAATGAATTAACTTCATGTCTGTTCATCAACATTTTCAATTCTTCGACTATAACTGAGAAATGCAGAATATGGGGTTGGTACAAACAGATTGATTGTTTTTGAACACAAGGGTACGTGAAGTAAAATAGGCTTTCCCCGGTTTTGTATAAACTTGAATTTAAAAGGCTGCAACAGTTGCCAAAATGCTCCGGCACGGTAATATTCTACGCCCGCCAAATTAGTATATCAATCTGATATATCAGACTCCTATAGCTGCTGGATTGGCGATTGGGACGTGGGATTTTGGGGCATCCGAATAAGTGGACAAATGAGTAGGAAGAAGAAGCGGCTATCGCTTCTTCTTCCCTTTCTTTTTCTTGTCGCTGGGCTCCTGGGGAGGCGCAAGATTATTGGCGCACTGCGCAATGGCTGCATAAAATACACTGCCCGTCATCACGTAAAAATCGGCGTTCAGCGTCACGGAGCTTTCAGCAAAAAAAGTCACGTTGTTGCCCGTCGCCACCGTGCCTTTCGAGGTGATGGTATTTTCCGCCCGGTATGTTCCTGGCGTGAGCGGGATGTCATTCAGCACGAGGTCGGCAAGGTGCGGGCAGTTTTGAAGCAGGCTGGCGCTGAATGCCACCATCGTGATGCACGAATCCGGAAAATTCTCCACGTTGTCCACACTGTCCCTGCCGATGGAAATGAAGCAGTAGCTGCTGTCCAATGTGCCGTTGTAGATGGCGGTGAGCAGACTCGTGTCTTGCAGCCAAGGCAAAAATGGACCGTCGCCCCGGCTGACGTAGAGCGAGTAGGCTTGTAAGCCTGCGCCCACATCCGTTCCATGCCATTCGACAAAAAGGTGCGAGGAATCAACGGCGGCGATGACGGGGTACACTTCCGTCACCGGCGCATCGGCGTCCACGATATTGACTTCGACGTTGGTAGCGAGCGGGTCGTTGTAGTCAAAAATGATGTCCGCCTGGGCAATGATGGAGTCGAAGGTCACCGCATCTTCTTTTACCTGAATGGTGTAACTGACGAAGCCTTCTCCATGCCCTACCGAGTCGTTGAGCGGCAGAAAACCGGCAAAAGGGTCGGTAGTGAAAACGCCGGTGAGGGTGTCGATGGACTCGAAAGTCCAGGTGAGGCGGTTGTTCACGTAATCAATGCCTGCGGTGATGTCCACCAGTACGCCGACGCTGTCGGCAACGTAGAGACGGTCTTCGTGGTGAGTGCTGTTTTGCGGGACTTCAAAGGTGAAGGAGTGGAAGCCGAAGCTTTCCAGCCTAAAGGTCTGTGGGTCGAGGTGCGGGTCGAGGTCTTGCGTGATGACGACTTTTTGCGCTGCGGCGGTGGCGGAATCGGGGTCGTTTTCGAAGTAGATGGTGTATTTGAGGAGGGCGTCTTTAGAGACCCAGCGCTGGGTGCCGACGCCTGAGGGGGCTTTGATTTCGTTGGGGTCGAAGGAGCCAACGCCGACGGAGCAGGAGGCGGAGGATTCGGAGTCGGGTTGGGTGGGGGTTTGGTCACCTTTTCCATCATTTTTACTACAAAAGGGTTTGAAAGAGGTAAAACTATTGATGGCATTGCTTACAGGGTTCAATGGATTCAATATTGTTGCAGCAACATCAAATGCAACATTATCGACATTACTATTTATTTCCCGACGAATGAACTCACCTCCAAGCATTCTGTTCAGGGGATTGATTTTTTTCCATTGCCAAATGCTTTGAAGGCTCCGTCCTATGGGGCGAGATATTGCTTTATTATAACCATCTAATTTTTTTGTTAACTCAAAGGCTTTTCGTCCGGTTACTATCGTCTCAAGTCCAATTCCTCTAAAGAAAATATTACCAAAACCATCAATGAATTTACCTGCTTTTCCGAATTTTGAAAAATTTCCAAAAGGAATAAGGCCTGTCAGAAAGCTTGTGCCTATGGAACCGTAATCCAGGCATGAGACATCGAAACCATTTGAAGCAAGTTGTGTAACTGCATCGAAACCTGCGCTGAAAAGAGCAGATGCGAGCAATGGTGGAATATCTCCATTGGGGTCATTGTAATAAACTGGATTATTGACCGCATAAGCAAATTTGTTCAGTGTTGTTGGGGCATTTAAAAAACCTCTGAAATCGTCTTTATTAAGGAACCTCCCCGTTTTTGAATCATAAAACCTTGTCCTGTAATACAATGCATTTAACTCGCCGTCAAATTCTCTTCCGGTAAAACTGAGCGAATTAATCACACCTTCTGTTTTATCCAAAAATCCGCCGAAGACCGAGTAATCGTATTCGTTAACAACATTTTCTCCGGTGTTTGAAACGGCATTGATGCTCCCTAATTCATCATAATGGAAAAAGAATGAACTTCCATTTCTTTTCATATCGACCCAAGAGTCATACCCAAATCCCGCCGTATATCTCGCTTTCAACGCATTTGCTCCGTCCATTTCCATCAGTATGTTCACCCCGTCAATCACGAAACGGGTCAGGTTGCCGGGAGCGGATTTCACCAAGCGGTTTCCAAACGGGTCGTATAGGAAAGTCACCACATTCCCGTTCGGTAGGGTGACAGCAATGAGCCGGTCTTCTCCGTCGTAGGCATAGAGAGTCGTTCCGCCTACCTCCGTTTTTTCAATCATGTTGCCATTGGCGTCGAATACGTAGGTGGCATCTCCCGCCGTCAGGAGGCGGTCGGCTTCGTCGTAAGCGTAGTTAGTCGGTACGCCGTTTTTCACCAACTGAGTGCGGTTGCCTGCGGCATCGTAGGTGAAGGTTTCTGTTTGCCCGTCGGCGTAGGTGACAGCGGTAAGGCGGTCGGCGTTATCATAAGTGTAGGTGTTCACGCCTCCGTTTTCATTAGTCATAGTCAGGCGATTGCCTTTGTCGTCGTAGGTGTAAGTGAAGCTCTTTAAGATGGTATTGTCTGCTTTTTGGTGGGAGATGGACAGCACCCGGTCGGCGTTGTCGTAGGTGTAAAGGGTTTTGGTGCTGTTGCCGTTGGTCTGTTGGGTGAGTCGCCCGGCGCTGTCATATTGAAAAGTGGTCGTCAGGTTTGAGGGGTTCAGGATGCTCGTCAGACGGTTCAGGGCATCGTAGCTGTAGGTCGTCACGCCATTGTCGGGGTCGGTCATGGTCAGGCGGTTGCCATTGGCGTCGTAGGTGTAGCTGATGGTTTTGCTCCATTGTACGTAGGTTTTGGAGGTCAGCCGGTTGAGTGCATCGTAGGCAAAATTGATGGTGACGTTACTGTTGGAACAGCTTGTTAGGTTGCTGTTATCATCATAAATGAAGGTGTCGGAGTTGCCGTTGTAGGTCTTTTGGGTCAAGCGGTTCAAGGCGTCATAAATATAGGTTGTGGTGTTGCCTTTGGCATCGGTGCGTTGGGTCAGGTTGCTTACGGCGTCGTATTGGTAAGTTGTTTGGAAGCCTTCTGCATCTGTCAACGATACTGGTAGGTTTTGCTCATTGTAGGCATATTGAGTTGTGTGATTGTTCCCATCGAGCACTTGTGTGAGGTTGCCAGCCTCGTCGTGTGCATAGTTGTAAGTAGCAACTGATGTCGTCACTTGTTCGAGCCTGTCGAGTACGTCGTATCCGAACTGGGTCGAGTGGTTGTTTTCATCCTGTTCCGAAGTGAGGTTGCTCTTTGGGTCGTAATCTAAAAAACGTTGTTGCCCCAGGTGATTGGTCAAGGATTCCAAACGGTTCAATACGTCGTAGTCAAAAGTAGAGGTGTGGCTGTTGGCGTCGGTCAGGGTTGTCAGGTTGCCCGCCGCATCGTAGCCGTAAGTCTCCGAGCCGATGGGATAGTTGATGCCCGTCAGGTAGCCGTTGGTGTTGTAAGTGAAGGTGGTCGTGTTGCCATTGCCGTCTGTCATGCTCGTCAGATTGCCGTTGGCGTTGTAGGCGAATTGCTGCGTGACGCCAAGCGGACGATTGATTTGTGTGAGGTTGCCCTTGGCATCGTAGGTGAAGGTGGTCGTGTTGCCCTTCTTGTCCGTCACGCTGGTCACTTTGTTAAAAACCGGATTATAAGCGTAAGTGATAGTTTTATTCAGCGCATCCTTTTCGGTTAGGCGGTTGCCCCTGTTGTCGTAAGTATAAATGGTGTTGTTGCCAAGACCGTTCGTGCGTTTGATAACGTTGTTGGCGGCATCATACATGAAGGTAGTATTGAACCCACAGCAATTGCCCGCCTGATTGGTCAGGTTCCCGGCGGCGTTGAAAGTGTAGGTAGTCGTTTGCGCCGAGGAGCCGACTTTTTCCACTACATAAGTTTGCCGGGTTGCCTTGTTGTAGGAAATTTCCAACAGGTAGCCGCAGGAAGAGAAGCGTCGCACTGCGCCCGAACTGTTGTAACTCACGACTGTTTGGTTGCCATTGGCGTCTATTACCTCCCGCAGTTCGTTGGCGGGACCGTAGCCGTAGCGGGTTTCTTTGCCGTCGGGGTCAGTGTATCGAAGAAGGTTGCCCAAGCCGTCGTAGGCGTAGGAAAAAATGCGGTTGGGGTTGGAAATCGGGTCGGTGACTTGGGTCAGCTTGTTGCCTGCCCAAGTAAAAGTTAGGCTGCGCCCGGCGGGGTCGGTGGCAGTGCTGAGGCGACCATTGGAGTAGGCAAGCGTGATGCTGTTGTTGTTCCTGTCCGTGATGCGGGTCAGGCAACGGTGCGAGGCTTCTTCAAAAAGATAGACCATGCCGCTGGTGGTTCTTAACCTGAATTTATTGGCTGAATACTGCGTGAGCGAATCGAAAATGCCTGTCGGAGGCACGTAATTGCTGCCGCTCAAAGCGAAAGTGTCCCGCCGCCCGTCCATGCGCTCGATGACCACCGACTGGTTGGACAAAACCGAATAGCACATATCATAATTCATGCGCCAGCCGTTGCCCTTGCCTCTGTTTTCTGCTTTTTGAATGCTGTTATAGGAAAAAGTCACTTCCAAAGACAGTCCCCTGCCGGGGATGAACACATCCGCTCGTTGTAAAAACAAGTTGCCGGAATAGGAATTGACCGAAAAGCCGCCGGGAGCAGAGATGTTTGGGCGGGTGAGGTTTTGGGCTTGGGAGAAAGTGGCAAAAGCGATGATTAACGAAAAAGCAGAAAGGGATTTCATGAAGATGATTTTCTTTTAGTGAAGGTTATTTCAGCAATTTGAATTCATTAATACCCGGTGAAACTTGAGCGTAAACCTGGATAGAACCGCCAGCCCCCGCCCGCAAGATGTCCGGTGGGCCACCAGGCTCTCTTAACTCGACCAACAGCGTTGGAGTCCCTTGTCCGAGCGTTTCCGGGTTAAATGAAAGTGCCAATCCTCGCTGGCTGCTCAAAATGCGACGGGGCAAAGGGAGGTCAACGAAGCCTTGATTTTCAAAATGGATGGTGAGCAAAGTAGGAATGCCGATTCGGGCGGCAGGAGAGCCTTCAATATTGATGAACAAAAAAGGTGTTTCATCCGTGTGGTCGGATGAACAACCGGGCACGTTTGAGCCAGTACCAGAACCCGGTAATATATCCCCATAAATCACTTGGAAGGGCTGACTCCAATGCGCCGTGTCGTTATTCGTTTTTCTAACCACGAGGTCATAATTTCCGACAGGAACAATTGCTAGTTCAAAGGTTGGAAAAACCTGCCCTGCGTTTAGAAATTCAAGCGTACTTGCAGTTGCGACGATGTTCCCGTTGTTTTCAAGGCACACCGTCATATCAGGTTCAAATTCAGCGCCTGCTAACCTCAAAGTAACGGTGCCGATATTGCCGCCTTTGGGCGGGCTTACAGTTAATACTTGAAAATCCAAAACTTCTACCAGCATTTGAAGGTGCTGCAACCCAGCATTTTGGGGAAGCGCCACCAAATAATAAGTGCCGGGAGTCAAGCCTAAAAGGAACAATTCCCTATCCGTGCTCATGGCAGTTTCTGCCTGAAAGGAGGCTTGCCCTCTGTCCGGGAACTTATCTTTTTCGGCATAAAACTCATTGATGCCTGCGTTACTGTCGCTCAACAATCGGATGCGCAGGGAAATCCCGTCGAGCGAATCCGGTATTTCCAACAGGTAATGGCCGGAGATATTCGCTGCTAATGTGTCCAAATTAGTACCTCCGATGACCAGCGTTTTCAGGTCTTTTCTTATCCATGGATTGTACCATACACGGTTGGAAATTTTATTGCCTTGCCCTGTCGGGTTAGTGCCGGTGTGCAGGGGTCCCGTATCGCTGCCCCACCAGCAGGAGCGGGCATCCACGATGCCGCCGCCAGTATTATTGATGCCAAAACTGGTGTTGTTTTGAATGGTGCAATGCATAAATTTTGGAAATCCGCCGAGGACAAGCGCCCCGTATGCACAATTCTCAAAATCACAATTGCGGAATTCAGGGTTGCCTGAAATAACCCGGACAGCTTGGTTGGTGAGATTCTTTATTTCAATATGGCTTAATTTAGGCGAAGCATTTCCGGATACCAGCAACCCATAAACCTCGCTGTCAATAATGTTTGCCTTCTCAATAACGACACCGCTGCTTTCAATAACCAAAGTGGCATCATAGGTACTGGAGGCATCGCCCAATTTCTGAAAAATAGCATAGCGAACCTCACTATCACTGGATTGCGGTGCAAAGCGGACGAATCCGCCATGGTTAGCAGGATTTGAATCAATTCCAATAAAACGTATAGAGTCCGTTGCCGAGCCGAGCGCTTTCAACGTGCCTTGCACCTCAATCCTGGAATTTAAAGAAGGGAATTGTACCTCTACACCTGCTTCAATGGTCAATTTTGAGCCGCTTCCGATAGTCACGCTGCTTCCTAACCTGAACCTGCCGCCGTCTACAAAAACATGATTAGACCACAACAGCGTTGTGTCGTTATTAATGGTGGCAGTTGTCATGTGAATTACATCCCCAACATTGTCTGAATATCCTCCTAAAGCCCAGGGATTGCTCCATATATCACCATTCGTGTTATTACTGAAAATATTGTTGGTCACCATTGGTTTACTACCAGTGGAATTGTTGAAGATTCCATAAGTGCCGCACTGTTCAATGCGATTGTTACGGATGACAGGTGAAATTCCAGCCGTAATCAAGATGATGCCGTATTGTTTACAGTCTGTAATCCTGGTTTTTTCAATGACAACAGCACTGCTTTCGATTTGCAGCGCATATTGATTGCCCAATCTTTCAATCACCGCATGGCTGATGATGCCTGACGATTGCGGCTTGAAATAAATTTTGTCACCATAGATAGCAGGGTTTGGATTAGAGCCTATAAATCGAATGGAATCTGTCGGAGTGCCAATCGCCCTTAACGTTCCCGACACTTGGATGTATTTATTTGCGTCTGAAAACCGTACTTCTGCTCCGGCGCCTATGGTCAGCCTGGAGCCGGAACTAATGATAATTTGAGCAACCAACTCAAACCTACCTCCGTTAACAAAAGCGTTTCCGGGCAATAGCGCAGTAGTATCAACGCCATTGCTGCTACCCAAGCTGCCATAAATCTTTAAAACATTCCCTTCATTGTTGAGGCAATTATTGAAACTTCCAACCCAACTGTAAACATCTCCAGCAGGGTTGTTGCTGAAAATGTTATTGGTCACGATTGGAGCGTTAAACTGATTTGGGGAGTTAATCCCGTAATCACCGCATTGCTCGATGCGATTGTAGCGGATGGTAGGTGAAACACCAATGCTGTACAACCAAATGCCAAATTTTTCGCTGTCCGTTATCCTGCATTTTTCAATGAGTACATCGCTGGTTTGCAACATGATGGACGAAGTATAAGTGCTGGAGGAATCGCCTAACTTTTCTAATACGGCGTAACTCACCTCACTATTGGTGGAAGAGCCGCTGAATTGGATATATCCGCCGTGAATGGATGGGTCGGAATTTGTTCCAGTGAATCGTATCGAATCAGAGGTGGTTCCATTTGCTAAAAGAGTTCCTTGTACGTTGATACGAGAATTTGTGCCGGGGAACTGCACTTCTACGCCTTCCTGAATGGTCAACGTCTGACCTGTCGGCACTATCACCGAACTTGTAAGCACATACGGACTCCCCGACACCGTCCATGTCCCGCTCACATTGCCACTGACGTTCGTTTGAGCATTAATGAACTGAGAAAACAACAAAGTGATAATAAGGACAAACCAAGCAGTACCGTTAGTGGGAGAAGAAGGAAGCAGGGTAGAACTCCACATGGGTCAGTTTTTTAATAAGTGAATGAAGCAAAGGTAAGTAGATACTTTTGAAAAATGCTTTCCCCCTTTTGACGAGATTTCTATTGTGACCCGTTTTCTGACAAATGTGCTGACTGGGTTAGAGTTTTCGACTAATGTAGGCTAAAAAAGCAGGTTGTCATGCCCTGGGAAACGCCAGCCGTATTACAGAACTTATTCTTTCGACAGCCTACCAATCCAATTTCCCTGCTCCTGCTGCAAGACAACGAAGTAAACGCCTGCGGGCAAAGCGCTGGCTTCTATCTCGTCGCCTGGTTGCCAGGGCTGGCGGAGGACGAGGCGACCGACCGGGTCGGTGATGGTGAGCGAACCGGCGACGGTGACGCCGAGGGTTAAGGATTGGCGGGCGGGGTTGGGAATGATGGTGAGTGGTTGGTCTTGCTTGGAAATGGCTGATTGTGGCTCGCCGGTTGCGATGGGCGGAAAGGCGCAGGTGATGGGAACGTCGCTGCAAAAGCTGCGGGCGGGAAGCGTGCAATCGAGGATGTAGGGATTGGGTTTGCCGTCCTGGTAGTGGGCAATGAGCCAGGTGCGAGCGATTTCGAGGCTGTCGGCGGGGTCGAGGTATTGCCAGTGGCAGAGGGTTTCCCGCTGCGAGGCAAAGAAAGTGGGGTCGGCGGCGTCTGCTTGGACTTTGTACATGGTGTAGAAATAGAACATGGCACGGGCGACGTTGCCTTTGTGGTCTTCACGGGGTTCGAAGTAGCCGTTGATGTGCTCGCTGTATTGCTCGATGCCGGTGGCGGGAATGCTGGTGCTGACGTGGTCGAGGTGATACCATTGGGTCGTTTGCTGGTCGGGGATTTCGGCGAAAGGGTCGTTGCTACGGGCGGTGTTGACGGCGCTGCGGGTGGGGAAAAGATGGTGCATGTCACTTTGGGGGTTGCCGGTCTCAGCGCCTTTTGACTGAGGGAACGTGTGCTCGCAGTTGATGCCAAAGGAGGAGCCGTTGTCGAAGATGGCGACGGAGGGGTCTTCGCCGGGCGGCAGGTAGCGCTTGTAGCCCGAATAGACGCAGGTGACGCTGTCGCCAGTCTTGTAAATGCGGCTGTAAAGTGTGTCCCGTGCGTCGCCGTAGTCAAGCTCGGTGGTGGGTTTGTAGCTGGCGGCGAGGCTGTCGAGCAGTTCCTGACCTTGGAGGAATGTGAAAATCTGAGCCGGTGCGGCAATGGCACACAAATGCCAAACTACAGCTACAAAGCAGTGGCGTAGAATCATGTTGAAAGAGCGATGGATGAAGTATGGTGTCGGTCGGGTTTAGCGCCAAAAGGGAGCAAGCTTGGCTATGGGTGGTGGGCAGGTCTGGGCTGCGGGAGGGACAATCTTGGTGCCGGATTTTGAAGGGACGGCAAATGTAGTGGGAAGTTGGAACTGTCGAAGTCAGGCAAGGTACACCCTTTTTTTCACGTTTCGAGGCGGATTGTAGGGCTTGTTGGGCTGTGACTTGCGGCGAAGTTCTCGTTGTTCCAGGATGCGGAACGCCAGCTCGATGACGTCGTAGAGCGCATTTTCACGGGAGGTGAAGCGAAAGGCGGTGGTGGCGCTTTCTTCCCATGCTTTCAGTTCAAAGCGAATTTAACCTCGAAATTCACGCTCCGGGTCGTAGGCTTGGCGGTACTCCACCTTTTTTCTGGTGATGATTTGAATGTGCCGCTTCTCCAGCAAGGCGAGGATTTCGTCGGGGTTTTTTGAAATGGGTTTTCCAGTCGTCGGGATAGGTGCGCTGGAAATGTGTCACGCAGTCGTTCACGGCTTGGGGGTACAAGCCCTTGACTCTCAGCCAGTAATTGAACAAGTTCATTGGAAAATTGGAACAGGTATGTTCCGGGTGGAGGCGCAAGGTAAATGGTTGAAGCTATATGAGCAATATCAAGCACAGGGAAGTAGTTGGAACCTGTATTGAATTGGAAGCAAGAAAAAGGGAAATAGACAGATTTCGCCAAGTTTTCATAAAAGGTCTCTTCTTCAAAGGTAAGTTTCCATTTTTCCAGTTCGGCACCTTCGCTGTTCTGTAGATTGTCAAAACGTTGGTTGTTGGCGTCAATCGTACCGTTGGAGCGTCGCAGGTAGGTGTAGAATTTCGGCATGGCGAAAAAAAGGTAGACGGTTTTCTCTCGAATTAAAGGTAAGCAGAAACGCCCGTTTTTGCATAGGAAAAACGGGCGTTTTTTTTAGGCAGTTAGCAATGCACGGAGCAGGTGTATCATGCTATAAACAATTCGGTCACTCGATTTTGATAAAGTCTTCCACTAAATTAGGTAAAGTCCAGATTTTCACCTTATTACGTCCGGCTATTAGTATGTTGTCTCCTTGAAAGGTAACATTCCACGCAACGGGCATTTCCAGGAATTCATAAATTAATCTGCCTTCATAATCCCATAGTTTTACCGAGCCGTAAACTCCTAAAGAAGCAAAAATCTTTTTTGCGGGTGAAAACCGAACCTTGGTAGTCAATCCGGGATGTGGGGAATCAACTCGCACTGAAATATTACCTGATGTGTCTGACAATATTAATTTTTCACGTCCATAAAGTATCCAATCCCCTTTCGGCGAAATGTCTAAGGTGCTGACTTCTTCAGCTGCTTTGATTTTCTTAATGAAGGTGCCACTTTTTGAAAAAATGAAAAAGGAGTCCGACCCTCCAATAATAAATTGTTTCCCGTTCGGGAAAAATTTTAACGTATGGATATTCACCAGGCTCGAATCCAGAATTGAGTCCAGGTTGACAGTTCGTAGAAGTTGGCATTTTAAATCAAATAGCATCAAATTGTCATAGTCGGCTGCAATTATCAGGCTTTCAGCCGGGTCAATAAAGGTCATATAAATCGAGCGTTCTTTGCTTTCATATCCTGAGACGATAGTCCCGGAGAAATCTCTGACTGTGAACCCATTTCCTTGAGCGTTCGGATAAGCAAAGATTTTTTTTGATTTTCCGATAGCAATGGGATTGTCTGCATAAGTCTCCCAATACATTAGGTCAACAAAATCAGACTTGCCATGGGAAGGGTCAAAAATTTCAATTGCATATTCATTATTGGAAAAGTCTTTAGCCTTCAGGTTGAGTATTTTTTCTTCACCTAAAAATGCAGAATAAAAAACATCAATAAAATCGTCACTGCCGTCAGGATGATACGAAATGTCCCTCATGGGCAATCCTTTCAAATCCCATATCAAAATTTCCTTTTCATCCACCGTAATCAGTTTTCTCTCATTCGGTGTTAAAAAGCATTTCTTAATGGGGCTGGTGGCGCCAGATAGTGTGAACAGCAGCGTTCCTTTGTTGCCCCAAATTTTGGCGGTTTTGTCGTCGCTTCCTGTTACTACGAATGTATTGTTGCCGGAAATTACAGAGGCGTTAATATAGTCACCATGTCCCTGAAAGATGCCGACAAAAGAGCCTTGCAAATCATACAATTTAAAATTCCTGCCATAGTCGAAGTTGTAGTCAACTTTTATTTTTTTGGCAGACTGAATGGGAGAAAAATGGGGTGATTTTTTGACGTTGATTAGTTTTTTATAGCCTGTCTTAAAATCAAAAACAAAAGCGGAATCGCCTTTGAACAACTCGATGCCATCGGTCATGCCCTCATGGAATCGAGCTTCCGTGACGAGCGAATCCTCAAAAAGCACTTCACTGGAATCTTTGGCAGAAATTAGCTGAAGAATACTGTCGGCATATAAAATCAACAGTAACTGGGATGGCTCGGAGTAGTTGGAAAATGCAACAGGGGCTTCCCTGTTTTTTTTTATTTTTTTGGAGTAAAAAATAGAAAGGGGAATGGTTTGGCTTAACAAGTCGAGGATGTTCGACTCATGGGACAAACCGTATGCTTCAAGCAACAAGTCCTTGCATTGATTAGAATTGGCAGAAAAAACTTTCATGCCTACCGAGGCTAATTGATTAGCGTTGGCTTGTTTTTCCGCTTCGATTCTGAGGCTACGCTGATTTACGCCGAAAATAGAAGAGACTATCCCAAGTATGGAAATTACTGAAATGACACTCACCGTAATTTTTTGATTCTTTTTTTTGAGCCTTGTTTTCTCTTTGACGCTGAGGTCTATGAACTCCTTTTCCCGCTCGTTCAGCGCCAGCCGCCTCTCTTCCGATTTTTGTGCGCCGAGTAGCTGCTCAAGGCTTGCGTTGTTGTGCCAAAGGTGCCTTTGTGCCCCGTCTTCTCGCAGGTATTTGCTCACCGCCGCTTCTAACTCATTGTAAAGCAAGAGATTGGCATCACCCAAGGATTTTATCCACTGCTGCACTTTGTCCCAAGTATTCACCAAGGCATCATGCACGGGTTCGACAAACTCCTGATGGTTATGGTCTTGGTCTGCCAGGATGAGGCGTTCTTCTTCCATTCGGGATTTTACGAATTGCAGCCTTTGGTTCTCAGCCACATTGTCGAATGCCAATTCTTTGAGCAAGACCCGCCTGCCTGCCAATTGCCCACCTGCAAGCGAGACCATGCGCAGCATAAGGCAACGCATGGTATTGCGGTATGCATCGTCCGGCAAGCTATCATGCACCGAATCCGCTTTTTTTTGCAATGCGCCGATGACGCCGCCGATATTATCGTAGTCCTCTTTCGTGATATTGCGAAAAGGATGTTCCTGACACTGCTCGAACAACTGCCTCATGGTGAACGAAAGCAGCGGCAGCGCCCCAGGATAGGGAATGACTTCTTCAATGATTTTGTCAACCAGGCTCATCGGCATGATAAAGCGCCCTTGCCGGAAAGTGGGCGCAACGATAACCTCACGCAATTCCTCGGCACTGAAAGACTGTACCAGGTAACGGTACCAAAAGCCGCTCAACTCGGGTATTTTTGGTAGCCTTGATTCATAATCAATCCGGAGCGTGGCAATTATTTTTTTCCCACTTTTCAGGAGACTGCTCACTTGTTGAAGGAAGGCGAGCGCTTCGTTTTCCTCCGCATGGGTGACGAGCTGTTCGAGTTGGTCTATGACCAAAATATCGTACGACTCAGAATCGGGCAATTCTGCCAGGGGAGTCAGACCAGGTTTGATAATTGGAATTCTTCCCTCTTTTCCGCCTGGCAACCTTGGCAAGACGCCAGCCTTCACTAACGAGGACTTGCCTGTACCCGATGCTCCTAACACTATGGTCAAAGACTGCTCTTTAACCACTCCCATCAAGTTGTCTATAGCTTGCGACCGGCCGAAGAAATTGTACCGGTGCTCGAAGTCATAAACCTTCAACCCCCGGTAGGGATTTTCATATTCCCGCACTTCCAGGCTCCCAGCGTCGAAACCGTTCATGAAAAAAAGATACTCACCGAAGTCGTGTTTTTCGAGTGGAAAAAGGCTGGCATTCTGTGGGTTGCCGCATTGCTTCGACACGACGAGCAATTGATTTTGCAGGTAGGCAAACAGCTCGGCACAGGTGATGATTTTGTCGGGCACCGTATCCGCTTCACCCATCAATCCCCGGATTAGACATTCCGCAAAAGGCGAACGGTCGGTTTCCGTGCCTTGGCGAACAAAATCCAATGCCAGTTGGTCAGGCGCCGCCGAGGTGATGACCTGACAAGATTGCCTTTCCAAAAAATACTTGTAATGCTGACGATACAACTTATTACTTTGACCAAACACACT
>CAZHLB010000087.1:0-14016 GCA_964533005.1 uncultured Saprospiraceae bacterium | reverse complement strand
CTGCTTTTTCATATTGATATTGTCAACGGTAAAATATGGGTGCAGGAGGATAATACCGAAGTTGGCGTCGCCAATTTGCTCACCGAAAAAGGCATTGCTAAGGAGGATATTGTGCTGGCTTATTTTTCGGAATTTCACCGGCAGTTTACGGAGTTTGCGGTGGCTTGATGGTGCTTGAAGACACTTGCCAAGCTGATGTTTTTATTCCTTACCGATGCGCATTTCTGTAAATCGGACACACATACTAAATCATCCCATACAGTTACTCAGATTCAGATATTCATTGCCTTATCGAAAGCCATGTTTGCAGCACATAAACAATCCGGCAATGAAAATTTTATTCGGAATTCTCTTCTTTTCAGTATTGGTTCTCATTATACTCATTTTCAGGTACCAGTGGCAGAAATCAACACGGAAGAAAATGCCCAAAATAGTACAGAATGATACAAGTACTACGTGGGTAACTCATTATATAGACGGGCTAATAAATCTTGTTGATTTCTTGGAAAAAGAAGCTAAAAAAGTTGATACTGTTGAATATTATGAAGACCGCTTTCCCTTTCGCAAAGCGGTGTCCAGCTCACATGTTTTTAAAGGCGACATAGGCGTTGATTCAATAACCTTTTGGTTCGATTCAAAATATAAAGGCATTTATTGGCTTATTCTTTTTAAGAATGGCAAACGGCAAGAAATAAAGGTAGATTGGGGAAAATTTGATGGCTGGTCAGTAAACGACGACTTGTGCCATCCAGACATTTGTTTTGGACACTACAATAATGATAATTACGTGGATTTTTACCTGGATAAGCCGGGTGGAACGGCTGGTTGGTTTTATGAAGTCTATCTTTTTAATCCTGCCAATAAAGTTTTTGAATGGAATGAAATTCTATCTTCCGATGCAAATCTCTCTTACAACCGCCAGACAAATGTTTACCAATTCATGGGTAGAGGCGGGGGCTGGAGATATGTAGGCGAACGTTTTAAACTGGAAAATGGCAAAAAAAAGGTGATTAAAACATTGGATGTTGATAGAGACAATACAGGCGAAAAATTAAAAGTAATAAGAAAATTCATTCTTGGTGAAGACACGCTCGTACAAACATATAAGGTTGAAAATGTTGGAGAGGAGTGGCTTTTTTCAGAAGACCCATATTGCAAGAATTTTCTTGAATTTAAGTTGAAATATAGGCTGAAAGTGATATCAAGTGATGCTCCTGTTAAATGGTAAAAGCAGTTTACTTCCGCCCCAAAAACAAGCTCATGCTCGAAAACTGGCTCCGACCTACTGGCGTAAGTTTGCCCCTGCCCAAGCCTTCACGCCGGTCACTGTTGCAACGACAACCCAATATTTTCAACGCCTCCCCGTCACCTCCGCCAACACCCTTTCCATATTCACCTCAACTTCAACAGCCACATCTCTGAGTTTTAGACGCACCTCCTCATCGCTTCCGATGATGGAAGAATGGCTTCTGTTGTTGGGGCGACCCGCAGGCGGCGGATTTCCATGAAAAACAGGCGTGTGGTTTACGGCAAGGATGCCTTCCAGCTTTCGAACTTGTTCGACGTGCAACTGAAAAACGAGAAAGCGGGCGGGGTCTTTGAATTCCTCCGATTGAAAGCGAAAGGTCAGTCCGGTTCGGACGAGGCTTTCTTCCGGCGTGGAATACTTGTCCCAATCCACCGAGAGCCCGTCCGCATCCGGCACAAACATGCTTTCACTAGGAATGCGGCTGCCTTTTTTGACCATGTGGGCAGGAATCAGGCGGAAGACTTGGGAAGCATCGGGAATGGATTCGGGTTCCCAGGGAAGGTTTTCCATCAAGCAAGATTTTTCATCCAACAGGCAAGGTGGTCTTCGACGGTGTCGGCAGGTACGTTGCCTTTTATCGGCATTTTATCATGGTACAGGTCGCCGTAAAAAAAGGCAAGCATTTCCCCTTTTTCCCTGCGAACATTGATAAGCATTCTTGCGGATTTGGTGCGCCAGGAGAGGTCTATGCTCCCATTCGGGCAGGGGTTGATGTCGGGGGCGTCCACTGAAACCGAGAAAAGATTGAACACTCGCAGCGCATAGCGCATCAGAAACCCGGTGGCATGCAACCAAACTTCCCGGTCAACGGGCAGCGCATCTTCTTCATTCCAACCAGCTTGAAGCGACAATAAAGATTTCGAGTTATCTATCGCCTCGGCTATGGCGCCGAGTTCTTTCGGAACGGAATATCGTTGCTCTTCCAGTTGAATTTGCATGGCATTTTTTGTTGACTGCATGGTTTCTGTTTTAGTCAAAGATAGCAGTTTCCGCTGGCCAACCTCTGAAAAATTCCCTGCTGGTTTTGCTCCAAAAAGGCATGATTGAAAGAAGCCTCTACAAAGACATGCACGAGCATTTGGACAAAAAGCAAATCACGGTGCTGACGGGGATGCGCCGGGTCGGCAAAACCAATTCGCTCAAGTATCTGCTCGAACACGGCAGCAGCCGTGCAGGACATTTCACCACTGCCCCTCCAAGTTGCACAGACATGCTTGCTCTGCCGGGCAGAAGCTTGATGTGCAATCGCAAGTGGAAAGTCCGCCAGGGCAAAGAAATCTTGTGTCGGAAACTAAGCGGCAACTCACCAAACCAACATCGGGTGGATGGTTCCCGATGCCGCCGTTCCATACGAACTGCACAATGTCCTCGAAGGCGTTGATGGTCAAAGTATGAACGGGAGCAGGATGGCTGCATGCCCGCTTTTCCTCCAGGTTGGCGTTCCAGGGTCCCTGGCTGGTCTCACAAACCATCAGCTTGAATGCCGTTTTATGTTTTGAAGGTGTCAGCTTCCATAATTTGAAATTCCGCTCGCCTGCTTCTTGTCCTCCGCCCTGACCGGGGTTAGCCAGGAAAAGGTCTATGACATGGTCTGGGATGTTGGCTTGCAACGGTCTGCACTTGGTGTAGGTAAAGGTAACCTTCAGTGACTTGATGATTTTGATGTCGCAGCAGGGCACCGCCGAGACGTTGGGGTCTCTTTCCGGCGGGGCAAAGGCGATGGGAATTTTTGTCGCCATCGTGTTCGTGTCCAGCGTGGCGGCAATGTCTTGCGGCAGTTCCGGCAGCTTTTTCACAAAAGCTTCGAGGTTCGTCTTCCGGCAGTTGCAGAAAAGGAAAATGGAGAGTGCAGCGCAGGCTACAGCGAAGGTGGAGAGTTTGTTTTTCATTGGATTGTATTTGAGAGTCAAGTTAGGCGATAACTTGAAGTTCTCGCCTAACTTTTTCAAAACGCCCGCCGCCGCTTACTTTCGCCCCAAAAAACAAACTCATGCTCGAAAACTGGCTCCGACCAATCTCCCCCAATCTCGCCGCCGACCTCGACCTCGACAAGTCCCGCCTCGGCAGCAAAATCCAACGCTTCGAAGATGAATTGCCCAACCTGAAAAACACGCAAATCGCCCTCGTCGGCATCGGCGAGGAGGAGGCGAATGCCGTGCGCAGAGCCTTGTACCCGTTGAGTTTTCCCTTCGGAAAATTGAAAATCGCCGACCTCGGCAACGTGCGCAAGGACGAGCATTCTTTCCTGATTCCGCTGCTGCGGGAATTGTTGGAGGGGCGGATTTGCCCGGTAGTGGTGGGTCATGCGGGCAAGTTCGTGCAGGCGCAATTCGAGGCGCACCACTCGCTGCAATCTTCGGTCAGCCTGGCGGTGGTGGATGAAAAAATAGCTTTTCACCCTCGCCAAAGCGAAATGAAAGGCAATTATCTGAACCCCGTTTTGCAAAATAAAACCCGACTGTTTCACTTCGCCGCCATCGGCTGCCAGTCGCATTTCACGGACGAGGCGGTGTTCCAGGAATTGGAAAAACGCAACTTCGATTGCATCCGCCTCGGCAAAGCCAAAGCCAACATGGCCGACGTGGAGCCTTACTTGCGAGACGCCGACTTGGTGAGTTTTCACCTGTCCGCCCTGAAAAAAATCGAAGCGCCCGGCGTCGCCGACCCCACGCCCAGCGGCTTTTTTTCGGAAGAAGCCTGCCAACTCAGCCGCTACGCAGGCTTGAGCGACAAACTGACCAGCATCGGTTTTTACGGCTACGAAAAAGACCTCGACGAGCGCAACCTGACCGCTCAAACCCTCGCCCAACTCGTCTGGTATTTCCTCGACGGCTTCGCCATCCGCAAAAACGATTTCCCTGCCTCGATGGACGACCTGGTGGAATACATCGTGGATTTGAAAGGGCACAACTACCAACTGACGTTTTGGAAAAGCAACAAAACCGGGCGCTGGTGGCTGCAAGTGCCGGTGAAAACGAAGAAGAAACACGAGCGGCACCGGCTTATCGCTTGCTCGTACAATGATTACCTCGATGCTTGCAACGAGGAGTTGCCTGATAGGTTGGTGAATGCGTTCCGGCGGTTTGAGTGAAAAGCTGTCAGCTTTGATATTTTCTTCGATTGGTTTGAAAGAAAAAAGGCAGTTGCGAGCGCAACTGCCTTTTTTCATCCCCCGTGATTTTTAGGTATTCTAATTGATTTCAAATTGCGCTAAAATTCCCAGATAGGGCTTAATAATATCAACACTTCGTTTTCCCATAATCATATGAATTCCTCCAGCAACACCCACTGAAAACCTGTCTGTTATTTTCCGACTCATTGTAAATCGGCTGGTAAAACCATAATACAGGTATCTTGCTGATAATCTGAACGTGACATTTGTCGTGACATAATTTCCAGAAAGCGGGTAATAAAGTTCAGAAACTACAGCTCCAGCCAACTCATTCAGGTTCATTAAACCTATTTGACCGCCTAACCCATATTCTAAATTCCATTTCTTTCCAAGTTCTTTCTTTCTAAGCACTTCTAAGGTCAGGTAATTTGTGGTATAGGCTCCGTCGTGAGGTTTGAAGTGTTTGAAACCTGCATTTTCCAGAACTTCATATTTAGATAGGTCTGGTACTCCTTCAACTCTATCTTCTGCTGGGGTGAAAATATTTTCGTCCGCCTTTTTTATGAATTGTTCCACTCCTCCTACTGTGATTCCCACTTCTCTTGAAAGCTTATAGGTATATTTATTTAAGCCGTAAGTGAGTTGTAATTTGTATTTACTTTTGCCAAGACTACGGGCAAGCCCCACTTGAAATCCATCTCCTGCACCTTCTTCTGGAAAATATAAATATGGTATTATCTCGGATGACAACGTATAATTCGCAATCGGTTTCAATTGGGCACTACAATAATTACCCAAAAGACAAAGATTAATTATTATTGAAAATACTCTGAGGACTATTAATTTTTCCATTCCTTTGCACTTAATTTTTAAAAGTGCTGGGGATGTCTACCCCCAGCCTTTTGTTGTTTTGAAATTATTGTTGTTGCAGATTCTCCCGGAAGTACATTCCGTCGTTTCCACCACTATATATTTTGTATGAAGTACCATCTCCTTCTGCGGGGTCGCAATACTCAATGATTACATTGCCCGCAACATCATCGTTTGCCCGCATTTTGACAGAGTAAGTAATAGGAAATCCTATTTCCCAAACTTTATCGACAGTGTATTTGGGAGTTACTCCAAATGAAATTGTAGTTTCAGAACCTCCGTCTTCTTCAACAAACAATACTCCCCAAGTGTCAGCATCTTCGCCAAACCAAGTTTTTATTTGTTGATTAATCTGGTGAACATCATTCCAATCAGCACCATCCATGTCTTTCCAGGACTTATCCACCTGTGTAAAAAACGTACTTCCGCTTAAAACACCAGTGGTGCTTACCGTAGCAACTCCATAGTTAATGTTCAATTCCACTTTTGGCAATCTGAAGCCTGCTTCTATGACCTTAACAGCGTCTTTGTTTGAAAACCGGATTTTGTACAATTGGTCTTTTTTGTTTGCTGGTCGGTCGCACATCTGTTCAGGATTACCACCTCGAAAAGTGACCGGACCAAATTCCAACGGACCGCTGTCAATGAACTGGGCATTTCTAATTGTTGCTTCTTCATAATATTTCACATTGCCGGCTTCGCTGGAAGGGGTGAAATTGCTCAAAGAATTTGGCTTCGTTATCCCCTTGACTGTTACGTTGGCATTACCGACTACTGCATCATGTGCTTCGTCCATAGCTACCACTGCATAGCGGACAGCTTCGTTAAAGACATTGGCAATTTGAGTGGAATTTCCATTGGCATCGTAAGCAGGCAACGTGGTAACCGAGGCTGATTCCGGGTCTGTAGCATTGTCAATAACCACGTAATACTGGATATTATTGACGTGCTGTTCAAAAGTCTCGGCATCTTTGAAGAACTCGTAGGAAGGATAGGCAATCTCCATGAGTGGATTTTGAGCCAAAAGTTGTTGAACAACAGAAGGCGTACGTAAAACTACTTCGGAGTACTCCAAATCCATTACCAAAAATTCTTCCACGCCGGTTTTTTGGTAAGCTTGTATTTCCTTTTGTTTCAGTGTCCCGTCGGTTTTGTGGTCTTTTGCCAAAAGTTGGGCAAATGTGTACAGCGCTTCATTTGCATTTTCGAATGCATTTTCCTGCATGGCGGTACTTTCCGTTTGGACTTTTTCTTTTTCGCAGCTAACCCAAACCAAAGTGGTGCATGCTGCAAGCAGTGCGAAGATGAAAAGGAATTTTGCTTTTTTCATGAATCGGTTGTTTTTTGAGAACTCTTGAATTTTTTCATAAAGCCGACTGCCTTGACAAGGAACTTGCCGCAGAAGTAGCATTTAGGAAGAAGTCCAAAAAAAATTCTCAGTGTTAGAGATTTGTCGGTTGACATTGCAAACCTACCTTGCGCCGTTACTTGCTCCAATTCCAAAAAGCATAAACTCATGCCCTTTGGAATAACTTCATTCCAAAAAGAATAACCGATGAATAACTACGGACCCAAACTCAAAGCTCTCCGAGACATGCACCACCTCAGCCAAACTCCTGTGGCACACTTTCTTGGGATAGACCAAAGCACTTACAGCAAATGGGAATCCGGTGAAGTCAAAACCTGCCTTTTGAAGCCATGGTGAGACTCGCCGACTTTTACAAAATGGATAAGCTGGACATGATTAGCTACCTGAACGACGAGAAAACCGTGTTTTACAACCACCATCAGCAAGGCGACGCCTACCAAGCAGCCACCATGCACATCTACAAAGGGATGGAAGATAAAGTGAAGGAGTTGGAAACGAAAGTCGCCCGGCTTGAGGCAAAGCTTACAAAAGAAGCAAAATCAAAAGCTGCATGAGGCTGCCGATGTTGTGCGAGAGTAAACTGAGAGATTAAACGAAAAAGGCAGGTGCGTGCGACGCACCTGCCTTTTCGTTTGAAAATATGCCATCAGGCAATGCCTGAAAAATCAGTCGCTTTATTCCTGCTCAGGTTCATCTCCTGCCTCCGCTGTTGCTGCTTCCTCCGGCTTCATCAACTGAATTTTATTCAGCAATTGCTGCGCTTTCAGCAAGAAATCAGCCTGATGCTCCTGGAACTCGTTGTGAATCATCAGTAAGCGAGCGGCGTCCCAGGCGGCGGTCTTCGGATGAAGTTGCTTGGCGGCGATGGGGTGCAGCCAATACTCCAGGTTGTTCGAGCGCAGGTAGGAACCGTCCATGTCGTAGCCGACGATGACGGCGAGTTTGTTGAGCGAAAAAAGGTAGTCGGTGACCTTGTTCAGTTCTTTTTGCAAGTCAATGATTTCGGTTCTGCCGAAACGAACCCCGGCACGTTCGCAAAGGAACACGTCCCGCCTGCCATCGAAGGTGATGATGGCTTGGATTTGGTACTTCCGCAGTGCGTCGAGCAGGAATTTTTTGACTCGCATGTGAACGGGTCGCAGTTGCTTGAAGGAGTATTGCAAGGCTCGTTTGTCAATCTTGAAATCCTCCATGTAGGGACGGCGTCTGCCGGAGCGCATGTTGATGACCTCTTTGTAGCGCCCGATAGTATGTCCGAGTTCATTGGTTTTCGAGTAAACGCTCACATAATCCACGTCCACTTTGTTGACAAAGGTTTCGATGAAGATTTTTTTAGAGCGCCTTTCAAAAACAAGCAGGGATACCTCGGCAATTGCAAAGAAGTTGGGGAATCCTCCGTAAATGTTGCCGTACTTCAGCTCCAGAAATGCAATGTTGTTCTCCACGTTTTGTAAAATTAAGAATAGTGCTGTTTTGGGAAAATGGTTAAAAGCCTTGGTTTTCTTGGGTTTTCAAAGTGCCGCCAAAAGTAGAAAAATTGAGAAGAAACAGTCAAGATTCTCCAATTTTTTCCCTTGCGGCAGCGGAAAGTCAATTTGGAGAGAGATGGTTTTGAGGGAAAAATTTTTCAAAACTTTCCCCTCAAAACCATCTCTCTCCGTCTGCTATTCAAATCAGGAACTTCCCGTTTTCATAGATTTTCTCGCCGTCGGCAAAAATCTCGCCGCCATTTTTCATGTCGGCAATCATGTCCCAGTGAATCGAAGACTGGTTTTTGCCGCCCGTTTGCAGGTAGGATTGACCGATTGCTAAGTGAACCGTGCCGCCGATTTTCTCGTCGAACAAGATGTTTTTGGTGAACCTGTCAATCTTGTAATTCGTGCCGATGGCAGCCTCGCCGAAGCGCCTTGCGCCGGGCAATTGGAAAGTGCTGTCGAGCAATTCCTTGCCGCTTTTGGCTTCCCATTTTTCAATGTAGCCGTCTTTGACCCAGAGCGTGATGCCTTCCACCACGTGCCCGTAATGGACAACGGGATAGTTGAAATGCACCGTGCCGTTGACCGAATCTTCCACCGGGCTGGTATAGACTTCGCCGGAAGGCATGTTGGTTTGCCCGTCCGAGTTTATCCAGGTGCGACCCTGGGTGGAAAAAGTCAGGTCAATGCCTTCGCCCCGGTAACGGATTTTTTCTTTTTGGTTCAGAAAATCCACGATGTGCTGCTGCGAGCGGCGCACTTCGAGCCAGGCGGAGGCAGGGTCTTCGTCGAACAACCGGCATGCGCCGAACACGAACTGCTCGTATTCTTCCAGCGACATGCCCGCTTCCTGCGCATTGGCTAACGTGGGGTACTGGCAAAGGTTTCGTTTCAGACTGCGGGTCGCCGTGCGCTCGAAGTAGATTTTGCTTACGTCTTTGGTGGCTTCCCAGCGCAGGCGACTTTTTTCGGCGTCCACGTTTTGGTCTTCCCGCAGGTTGAACGGCGCCATTATATTAAGGTAGGCGTCGAACTCCTCCATCGCCAGCCGATAGAGTGGGGAGACGTGCTGCAACTGTTTTTCGTTTGCCTCGGCAAAAAGAATGCGGCTCTTTTCACGGAAAGCCAAGTCCACTTCCACCAGGGCGCCGGCTCGCAGCGCCGAGCGCCAGACTTCCCGCACGAGCGGCTCGGCGAGGGTGGTGCTGGAAATGAACAGGCGGTCGCCCTCACGGATGCTCAGGCAGTAGTGCACGAGGAGGTCGGCGTATTTTGAAAGGATGTCAGTCATGGATGAAATTTTGAAATTGGGAAATTGAAAATTTCTGGGATGCTTCACCAATACGTCTTTTCTTTCAACACATAGTCACATGAGTTCACATAGTTTTTTGAGAATCAGCAAGCTATGTGAACTCATGTGACTATGTGTTGAAAGAAAAGACGTGTTGGTGAAGCATCCCAAATTTCTCCAATTTCTGAATTTCTTTCAATTTCTGCTTTCACTGCGGAAACCGAATCGCCAACTCCGCCCCATTTTTCAGCAATTCCCAAATCTTCTTCTCGCCCTTGCGCACCGAGCATTCCGAAAAATACTCCTCGTCCACTTCCTTCACCCAGAGGTCGGCGACCTCCACTTCCCGTTTGAGTTTTTGACCGTCCACTTCTTCGTAAACGACCTGCACGACTTTCAAAGCATCGTTGTCACGGATGCCATTAAACAAGCCTCCGTTGAGCAGCACCCTGTCCACTTTTTCCTTTTTTTCTTCGAGAATTTCCACGATGGTGACGCCTTCGAGCGGCAGCCAGGTGCGGGCGGCTTTCAGGAAGTTCTTCTTCAAATTGGCAACCGAGCTTTCCACCGATTCCATGTAGTTGCGGAAAACTTTGCCATTCATGAACCGGTCGTACTGGTCGGTGCCGGTCAATTGTTGTTCCACCACAATTTTCCCGGTAGCCACGTCCACCATGCGAATGTGCAGCGTCAGGTCGCTGGTGAACATTTTGTAGGGTCTGCCTTCGTTGACTTTTACTTTGCCCGTGTCGGGCACAGTGTATTCTAACAAGTTGGCATTCAACACCTTGCCTTCCACCATGTACTGAGCGCCGAGGGCTTTTCCCTGTTCGGCGAGCGATTCGGCGTCCACATATTCTGCCTTTTTTTGTGCGGTGCGCTCCTTGAGCAATGCCTCCAAATTCTGCCGCTCGACCAGGCGAAACATGCTGGATTCCAGGAACATCTCTTCGATGCCTTGCTCGATGCGCCCCCGGTGGTCGCTGCTCATCGTGGTCATGAATTTGAAATCCAGCAGTCCGACGATGGGACGGCGGTCGTCGCCTTCGCCCAAAACGGTGGAGACGACTTGCAGGGGCTTGCCCGATTTTAGGGCTTCGCCTAATTTGATGCTGCCCTGCTTGACTTTACAATCGGCGCTGGCGGCTTTCACATCCTTCACTTTCAGGCGGGCAATCATGTTGGAGTGGGCTAATTTTTTACCGTTGGCTTCCACTTCTTCCTGCTCGCCTGTCACATACAATCGGTCATTTTTTTTCAAATCCCAGTTTTCGCCGCCTTGCACGACGATTTCAAGGCACTTGTTTTCCTTCTGTTCGAGCGGGTTTCCCAACTGAATTTTGACGGGAAACATGGAGCGGGCTGCTGCCAAAAACTTTTTTTCCAATTCGCCCAGCGCCGTTTGCAAGGACAGGTTGGGGTCTTTTTGCATGTCGTTGTCGTGCTCGAACTTGAAGTTGTCCAAAGCAACGGCGCTAAGTTTTTTGCTGAAAACGATGCCGCCGGTCGAGATGTCCGTCAGTTTCACTGCTGCGCCGACCCGGTGGTTGTAAAGGATGACCGTGTCTGTCCATTCCTTGACAACCTTCAATGTTTTCGGGTCAATGGACTGGTGCTTTTCGCCGTGCTTGCGAGCCTGCGGCAGGGCGGGGTCGAAAGTTACTTGCAGCAGGTAGCCTGCGCCGTTTCGCTTGCCTTCTTCCAGCAAGGCGGCGTCGTCGGCAGCGGCAAAATCTGCGGGGCGTTTGACGACGGCGATGCGGTTGAATTTGTCGAGAGCATCCGTCCATTTGTTCAGGACTTCGGTTGCCTGGAAGTTGCCGGTGGTCTTGGCTGGCAGAACGCCTAGGTTGACGGTTTGCGAAAAAAGAACGGCTGCGAGGAGGGAGAGCGCGAGGGTGGATAGTTGCTTTTTCATTTTAATTGAGCGTTTTGATGGTGATTGGTGATTGGGCAGCCCAGTCACCAGTCACCAATCACCAGTCACCAGTCACTGAGAAATTTTCTTGCAGAAAAGCTTCATCCCGGCGTCGAGCTTTTCCTTGATTTCCTTGTTGCCTTCCTCCACTTCGAGCTGGGAAAAATTGTCGTTTTCGACCTTGACCACCTTGCCGCTGCCGAGTGCCACCGGGCGTTGCATTTGCTCGCCTTCCACCTCCAAAGTCTCGTTGAAATAGACTTCCAGCAGGTCATTCTTTTTGATGTTTTTCGCTGTGCCGCCTGCAATCAGGAGCATTTTTACTTTCGAGCCGCTTGCATCTTCGGCTCGCACCACCTGCACGAGTGGCGGCGGAAAATGCTCGTCCATGAATTTCGAAACCTCCCTGAAAAGCAGGTATCGGTCGGCATCGCTCAACATTTTCGAGTTGTTGGTAGCGCTTTGGTACATCCGGTAGCGGGAGTCGAGCGCAGCCATTTTTTCCAGCAAACCTTTTTTTTGCTCGGTAAAACTGATGGTCAAAGCGCCTTTGAGCTTGCCGTCCGACACGTCGAAAAGTTTGATATCGAGCAGGCGGCTGTCGCCGGAATAGGTGCCGGAAAGCAGAACTTGAGCGCCGACGCTCTTGCTTTGCTCCACGATGTAGCCGTCGAGGAAGTCTTCGGATTTTTGCAGTTCCCGCTCTTTTTCAATCAGTTGCAGCCTTTTGCGCTCCACGATGTCGAAGCGTTTGGCGTTGACGAAGGCAGAGGTAACTACCTCCTGGATGATTTCCGCCTTGCTGGCATGACCCGACGAAGTGGCTCGAAAGGCGAGGATGCCAATGGTGGTTTGGGTGGGCGCTTGCGCAAAAACGGATAGCCAAAAACAGGAAGCGAAGAAGAAGCTAAAGGTGATTTTTCCAGTTGCCATGGAGCGCTATTTTTTGTGAGAATGAGGAGGCAAATAAAATCAAGCGCAAGCACTTTTCCGGGCAGTGCCGACGGATTTTTGGAAGTTAAATTATCATTTTTGCAGGTGCTGTGTGAATGACAAAAGCGACAAAACCACACGTGGTGAAGAAAAAACCCCAAACATACAAGAAGGTATTTCCAACTTTCCTTCTGCCCCCAGACAAACAAATTCTGACACACGTGACATTTATTCCCGGCAGCAACAATTGCGCCTCCCCACTTTTGCCTTCCCGAGCCATCGGGACAAGTTTTCTTTTTTTACTTTTTACTTAAAAAATCCTGTCCAATGAAAATCGAACAAATTTATACCGGCTGCCTTGCCCAAGGCGCTTACTACATTGAAAGCAACGGCGAAGCGGCAGTCATTGACCCCCTTCGGGAAGTCCAGCCTTACCTCGACCGGGCAGCCGATGACGGCGCAAAAATCAAGTACGTTTTCGAGACGCATTTCCACGCAGACTTCGTTTCGGGGCACCTGGATTTGGCTGGAAAATCAGGCGCAACCATCGTTTACGGTCAAAACGCCAAGACCGGTTTCGCCTCGCACATCGCTGCCGACGGCGAAGAATTCAAGCTCGGAAACATCACCATCAAAGCCTTGCACACCCCCGGTCACACGATGGAAAGCACCTGCTACCTGCTGCTCGACGAGACCGGCAAACCCAACGCCATCTTCTCCGGCGACACCCTTTTCATCGGCGACGTCGGTCGCCCCGATTTGGCGCAAAAATCAGATTTGACGATGGCTGACCTGGCTGGCTACCTCTTCGACAGTCTCCGCCAGAAAATCATGACGCTGCCCGACGAGGTACTGGTTTACCCGGCGCATGGTGCAGGTTCTGCCTGCGGCAAAAACATGTCGAAGGAAACCGTCTCCACCATCGGGGCGCAGAAGGCAGTCAACTATGCCTTGCGGGCAGACATGACCCGGCAGGAATTCATCCACGAAGTGACCGACGGGCTGCTGGCGCCGCCGAAATATTTCCCCGAAAACGTCCGCCTCAACCGGGAAGGCTACGCCAGCTTCGAATCCGTAATGAAGCGGGGAACGCAGGCGCTTTCCGCAAGGGCTTTCGAGGAAGCGGTGAATGCCACCGGGGCGCTCGTGCTCGACGTGCGCAGCCAGCAGGAGTTTGCGCAGGGCTTCATTCCAAATTCCATCTTCATCGGGCTGGACGGGCAATTCGCTCCCTGGGTCGGCGCTTTGGTGATGGACGTGAGCCTGCCGTTGGCTTTGGTCGTTCCGGCAGGCAAGGAGGAGGAAGCCATCACCCGCCTGTCGAGGGTCGGTTTTGACAACATCGTAGGCTACCTGGATGGCGGCATGGAGGCTTGGAAAAAGGCAGGCAAAGAGGTGGACACCATCGAGTCCATCGAGCCGGAACAATTTGCGGAAGAACTGAAAAAATACGGCGCTGACAACGTCCTCGATATTCGCCGCCCCGGCGAGTTCGCAGCCGAGCACATCAAAGACGTTGACAATTTCCCGCTCGACTATTTCAATGATTTCATGCCGGAGTTGGACAAAAACAAAAAATACTTCGTCCACTGCGCAGGCGGCTACCGCTCCATGATTGCCGCTTCCATGCTGAAAGCCAGGGGCTTCGACAAGGTGGTGGATGTGAAAGAGGGCTTCAAAGGCATCCGGGAGAGCGGCAAGTTTGAGACGACGGATTACGTTTGCCCCAGCACGTTGAA